>CAMEKM010000090.1 GCA_945921355.1 uncultured Bacteroidales bacterium | reverse complement strand
CTTACTCCTGTCAAATCAAGCAAGTTTACTTCATCTTTTTCGTGCACTTGATAATTGGTGTACCAATCCACGTCTATCACATCAGACATATCACCATCAATTGGCTCTGACATGCCTATCAGACGCTGTTCGCCCGCATTGTCACTTAGGAAATAATATCCATAATTGCTGTAAGGGTTCTGCGTATGACGCCATCTGCCTTGTGCGTCAGAGGTCCAAGTTACAGGACCTTGCGCATAAAACAGCACATAATCACCTGCATTGAACACACCATCTGCGCCTTTGTGCATGTAAAATGCTACCGAAGGCAGGTCATCCCAATGATGAAGCATAAAGTTTTCGGACAACATACCACCACCATAACCCAAGATACGGAGTTGTGCTGGTTGCAGTCCCCATTCTTCCAATGTCTCATAAGTCAGTATATGGACACCAGTTTCACTCACGCGAATCTTCACGAAGTTGCCTTCGCGCAGAATAGAGGCATCGGTGTATGTATGCATACCTGCCCAAACCGAGCAAGCTAATACCAGTATAGTCAATAGGCACGTTATTCGTTTCATATTATTTGATTTTGCAGTTATTCGTTTCATATTATTTGATTTTGCAATATAATATCTCTTCGTTGTTTTGCTCCACGCAAATAACTTCTTCTTTTTTCAATCGGCGAGCTGCTACTTTTCGGTCAATCACAATCATATCTCCTTGGCGAATAGTCATGACTTCGCTTGCACGTGCAATGGCTTCATCCATATTGATTACCAAGTCTTGCCACGGATTGTCTTCAATGTTTATCCATTTCCCGACTGGTAGTGAGAAATCGAATGCCCAACCGCGTGTCCAGTCACCTTTGGCTACCGAGTCTGCTGCAAAAATATTCAATCCCAGCGCTACGGCATCGTAATAGCGATTAGCGAACCTTGCTCCGATACTCTTACCTAATCGGCTTACACGCAATACTACACATGGGGTCATGCGTATATCTTCACTCCAATCAGGAATAAAAAATGGTTTTCGATTCACCAATAGCGATGAATCTCCTTTCAATACCATCTTCACTTCTCCATCTATTTCGCTAAAGCCAATAATCTTCATTCAGCCGACAAAGTTACAAAAAATCTCGCACGCGCGCAAGCGTTCACGCAATTTTTTCTCGCATTCTTAATAATGGGTATCTTTTTCCGTTACTTAGCGCGGATAAATATTTGTACAGGTGTGCCATTGAAATCCCACCATTCACGCAGTTTGTTTTCCAAGAAACGGCGATAAGGCTCTTTCACATATTGTGGCAAGTTGGCGAAGAACACAAATGTAGGAATTTGTGTGTTAGGCAATTGCGTACAATACTTGATTTTGATATACTTTCCTTTTGTTGCTGGTGGGGGATAGTTCTCGATCAATGGCAAGAAGCGTTCGTTGAGTTGCGCAGTAGGCACTTTGCGTTGCTTGTTCTCATACACGTGCAAGGCGGTCTCCATCACCTTGAAAATGCGCTGTTTGGTCAATGCTGACGTGAAGATGATAGGAAAATCTTTGAATGGTGCAATGCGCTCACGGATAGCACGTTCATAGCCTTTGATATCTGCATTGGTCTTACTCTCAATCAAATCCCATTTGTTCACACATACCACCAATCCCTTCTTGTTTTTCTGAATCAGTTGGTAGATGTTCAGATCTTGTGCCTCAATACCACGTGTGGCATCAATCATCAAGATGCAAACATCCGAGTTCTCTATCGCACGAATACTACGTACTACCGAGTAATACTCCAAATCTTCATTCACTTTGGCTTTTTTGCGAATACCCGCCGTATCTACCAAATAAAAATCTTTGCCAAACTTGTTGTATCTTGTGTAAATGCTATCTCGTGTGGTACCAGGAATATCGGTCACAATTGTTCTTTCTTCTCCAATAAATGCATTGAGGATACTACTCTTGCCTGCATTCGGACGACCTACAATAGCAAAACGTGGCAACTCCTCCAAATCTTCGCCTGCTACGGTGTCTTTGAATCGGCTGCAAATCTCGTCCAGCAAATCGCCTGTACCTAATCCATTCTCTGCAGACAAAATAAATGGCTCGCCCAAACCAAGCTTATAGAACTCTGGCGCACCATATTGTTGGTCAAACTGATCCACTTTGTTCACTGCCAACACGGTCTCTTTCTTGGCTTGACGGAGTAGGTGAGCTACCTCCATATCAAATTGCGTTACACCCGCATTCACATCCACCACTAAAAGAATCACATCCGCTTCCTTGATAGCGAGATTTACTTGACGGTTGATTTCGCTCTCAAACGTATCATCAGAGTTCACTACCCATCCGCCAGTATCAATGACGGAAAATTCTTTGCCGCACCATTCGCTTTTGCCGTATTGGCGGTCACGAGTAGTGCCTGCTGCATCATTTACTATTGCTCGACGCGTTTTGGTCAAGCGGTTGAATAGGGTCGATTTCCCGACATTAGGACGACCCACTATCGCTAAAATATTTGCCATAGTATTTTTGTTTTTTTTATAATTCTTACTTGCCTAT
>CAMEKM010000089.1 GCA_945921355.1 uncultured Bacteroidales bacterium | reverse complement strand
TCAGTTTATCCAAATCGTGGATACTCTCAATCACGATAGCCGTATTATTGGTTTGTCCCTCTAATCCAATCACCTCGGCGTGTCCTTTTTTGCCAAAAATGACAATCTGTGCGTCTGTGCCATGGTGCTGCAAATAGGTATCACGAATACGCTTTTGCAGGTGCAATACCACAGGACACGAAGCATCTATTATCTCTATATTATTGCGTTTGGCGATATGATAGGTACTCGGAGGTTCTCCGTGTGCGCGCAGCAGCACGCGCACATTGTGCAAAGTGCGTAAGTCGTCATAGTCAATGGTTTCTAATCCCTGTTTATTCAGTCGCTCTACTTCTTGACCATTGTGCACAATATCTCCGAGGCAGAAGAGCTGTCCCTTCTGCAATTCGCGTTCGGCAGTCTCTATGGCAGTCGTCACACCGAAGCAAAATCCCGAATTATCATCAATAGTTACCGTCATCCTGCGCCTTTAACCTTTAACCTCTAACCTCTAACCAATAGCTCGCCCTGCGAGCGTCCTCTAAACAGTAGCACAGCGTTCTCTAAACAAATAAATAATATGCTCCATCTGTTCCTCACGCGTCATCTTGCTATTGTCCACTACAATAGCATCCTCTGCTTGACGCAGTGGACTCTCCGCACGGTGTGTGTCGCGGTAGTCGCGGTCGTTTACATCAGCCAATACTTCCTCCCAAGCTGGTTTCTCCCCCTTGGCTTCCAATTCCTTGAATCGACGCTCAGCACGCACTTCGGGCGAAGCGGTAAGGAATAATTTAAGTTCCGCATTGGGGAAAACCACTGTACCTATATCCCTTCCGTCCATCACAATACCTTTCTTCTCGCCCATCGCTTGCTGTTGTGCCACCAAGAACGCACGCACCTCTTTGATAGTAGAGATCTGCGAAGCCAAGTTGCCTATCTCAAGTGTACGAATCTGCGATTCTACATCCTCGCCATTCAGCGTCACATGCTGACCATCAGGAGTTTGAATAAAACCTATCAGTATGTTGGCTAAAATAGGAATAACCGCCTCTCGCCTTATCGCCTCATCGCCTAATAACCTAAATGCATACAGCGCCACAGCGCGATACATCGCACCTGTATCTACATAGGTATAACCCGCATACTTTGCCAGTGCTTTGGCAATAGTTGATTTTCCACAAGATGAATAGCCATCAATGGCCACGATAATTTTATTATTCATATTTAGACCTAATTTCATAGCAGATTTTACTCCCTTCCCTTTCGGGAGGGGACGGGGGTGGGCTGTATTATTTCAAGAAACTGTTAATGTCAGTTGATAGCGACACCTGATAAGCAAAGTTACTCTTCGTGTATTGGCTCATCGCAAAACCTAAACGAAACTTATATATCTTAACCCCCGCACCAAAAGCAAAACCAGCCATACTGCGTACATCATTGATGGTCATCTCGGCTTGCCGACGGTGATTATAACTTACGGTCAGATAGAACTTCTCATTTTTAGGCACAATGTCTATAGCCCAAATCGTGTGACGGAAAAGCATATCATACCATTTCACTTCTTCGTTTTGAGGTGCAATGTTCCAGCGTTGCAAATTGTGTGCTGTCAAAGAGAATCGCAAGGGAGCATGTACAAGACGATAACTTAGTCCCAATTCGAGATTCAATGGCAGCATCTCGGTATGTTGACCATAATCCTCTTCGTAAAATGCTTTGAGTTGCCAACCGATATTGCGGAGAGTCAGACCCATTTGGAATGTACTATCAGCAGTTTGAAAATGTCCACCCACATCCGCGCCAAGTGCAAAACTAGTGTATCGCTCATATACGCTGAAAATAGGTTTGAGTGTTGCTCCTACACGGAACATAGGACCTAATTGTCGTGCATACATTAGATTGACGCATATGTCTTTGGCAGTAAATGTAGTGCCAAGCAGGTTGCCCATCTCATCGGCATACTGCATTTGCCCATAATCTAAGTAATGTACTGCAGCACCAAAGTAATTCTCCTTATAGTTATGACCATACATCACACTCCCAAACATAGTACCGGCGAGATAATAGGCGTAGTTCAATTGCAGCACTTTGTCTGTGTGTGCGGTCAATAGAGCAGGGTTCACAAATGCCATACTGATATCATCATCAGCTATAGCCACATTCTCACCTCCCAAAGCGTTCAAGCGCGAAGAAGCTGGTAAATTCAAAAAGTGGAACACACCACTACCCGCACCTTTGATTTGTGCGTGCACTGGCATGACAATTGCGATCAACGCCAGTAATAGATATATAATATGTCGTCGTTGCTTCATTATTACAATAATGTCCAAACCATTTCAAGTTACAAAAGTACTACTTTTTTTGCAAATGCGCAAATTTTCCCATCAACCTATCGCAATTTTTAAGTTAATTTTATATTGTACAGCAGTTTTTGGTGCTTTAATTTGGTAAAACGAAATTTATTTCGTACCTTTGCATGTTCATTGTGTACATTGGTGAAAAATACATAAAACTAACTAAATAAAAACAACAAAAATCAAAAAAAACTTATGTGGTTAAAAGATTCATCTATTGGTCGTAAGTTCGTTATGAGT
>CAMEKM010000088.1 GCA_945921355.1 uncultured Bacteroidales bacterium | reverse complement strand
TCGTAGCCGATGCCAACCATACAGATGTAGAGGTTGCTACTCTGACTGCTACCATCGCCCAAGCTCCTTTGACCATTACTGCTGAGGATTATAACATCCTCTATGGCGAAGCCGCTCCTACCTATACTGCCACCTATACAGGCTGGCAAGGCAGCGATGATGCAGCAGTATTGGCTGGCACACTTGCTTATTCGTGTGACTATGTAGCAGGTAACAATGTCGGTACCTATACCATTACTCCAAGTGGTGTTACCGCAGCTAACTATGCAATCCAGTTTGTAGCAGGTACTTTGACAGTCAACCAAGTGGCTGCTACAGTTGCTACCGCTCCTATTGCTGTTACTGACCTTGTTTATAATGCTACAGCTCAAACCCTCATCGTTGCCGGTGTCGCAGAGGGTGGAACAATGCAATATAGCTTGGATGGCGAATCATACACATCTGATCTCCCAACAGCTATATTCGCAGGTACCTATACCGTATATTACAAGGTCGTAGCCGATGCCAACCATACAGATGTAGAGGTTGCTACTCTGACTGCTACCATTGCCCAAGCTCCTCAATTCATTGAATGGGAATTAACCAATTTTGTGATGGAGGTAGGCGACACCTTGCACTTAACTGCTACTGCTACTAGTGGCTTGGAGGTTACTTATGCGATTGACGATGATACATATGCAGAAATCAATGGAAATCTCCTTATAGCTTTACAGGTAGGTACATTTACTGTTACTGCTTCACAAGATGGAGTTGATGAAGAATATGCCAACTATCTTGCAGCAGAGTCTGTTGCACAAAGCATTACCATTGTGGCAAAAGATGTGAATACCCATATCGAGATGATTCTCAACGAGGTAGAAGCTACTAAGATCATCCGTGATGGCCGTCTATACATCATCCGCAATAACCGCACATACAATGCCAATGGTCAAGTTGTAGAATAACTCTCATCAATAAATCTAAACAAAAAACTCCGTGAGCTACGGAGTTTTTTGTTTGATATCTAATTCTTGTGATTCTATATCTTACTTGCTAAACCTTGCTTCTGCTTCATATGCAGCAAATGGGAAGATCAGACATGCTGTGCCGTCCATTGTGGGCTCATTGGTAGAATAATCATTCGTAGAGTCGTGATACACCATCACATTGGGTTGATAGCGCATATAATTGATACCACCTTCCATGTTCACACCACGCAGATTGTTGAAAATGCCTTGATAAACTGGACCATCCACCAATCCGCCAGTCGTGTTACCTATCTTTTCGTTGATTATAAACGAGTGCGGCTGAGTAGGATAGCATTTTGCTCCAGGTAACTCTACAATCATACACACACCCCATGGGTTGCAACCTAACAGCCAATCGCGCAAAGAAGATTCCATGTCGATATAAGTCGAGTCATTCGTTAATTGGCGATACAGGATACATTGGGTCAGCATAGCCGTGGTGAGGTTGTTGGAGCACCAGATAGATGGCACACCATACAAGAAAGCTTGTTGCACAGGTTCGCCATGGATGGCACGCTGATATACCGTATCAATACCTTTCTTTAGATAAGCTACAAACTCCTCGCGAGAGCGATTCTTACGCTCTTTCGCCAAACGATAGTGACCGATATTTATAAAAGGATACCATTGGTAGTGGCGAGCCGTATCGCTGCCCATCCAAGGGGTGGTAGGTTCTTGTCGTCCGTAGGCTACTGCGTCCTTGAGATAGGACTTATCATGGGTCTTGCGATACAACTCATATGCTCCTAACTCCATGTCATCCACCCAGTTTGTCTCCTCATAGATATATGGTGAGCGAACAGAAGCCGTCTGACTAAAACCGGGTTTGCGGACACCCAGTTCGTATGCATCTTCGGCTTTCTTACCGATACGCTCAGCCAGTTCGGGATAATAGGGTGCCAGAATCTTGCTACCCAAAGCAAAGCAGGATGCATACTTACCTACAATAGAAGAAGTACCTGTCGAGATATTCATTCCCTTGCCTTGCACCTGTGGTTCACCCGTAACGAAATAGACTGGACGACCATTATTTACGCCCCAGCCATAATCGGCTTGGTCATCCTTAGGGAAACGCATACCGATATGGTCGCGGTCATCTGCCAATTGGTTATAGAACTCTCCTGGTGCCGGATTCATGCGGTCCAACCAATCCAACCCCCAGCGAATCTCATCCACAATATCAGGAATACCATTTGCCCCTGGCGTACCATTGGTCTGGTACATATCGCCAAATAATTCAGGATATTGCTCGTAAGCCAACATCATCTGATAGATTGCATTGGCAGTGGTGGTGGCGTATTGCAAGCAATCGCTTGCGTCGTGCCAGCCACCACGGACATCAATATGTTGCCCCGTCTTGGTGGGGTGGTAAATAATATAGCCATCTTTTTGGTGACAACTATCTCCTGTGAACGGATTCCATCCGCAGCGTTGCTGACGCATATAGTTGAGCGGGAAATCGGCTAGACCATCATACACATGCTTACTGATAAGGAAGCTATCCGACACTGCCTCGCCTATCTTCAATTGATGCCATCCCTCCTCTTTGAGGTCCGAGAAGTCGTAGCGGGTATATTCCCAACGTCCGCTATCCCCCGTCATGATGATAGCAAACTTCTTCGCTTCAGGCAGATAGCCTATCTGCGACACACGAATAATCTGTTCGGCCATTGCCAAACTGCTGAAGCATAAAACGCAAAGGAATAATTTGAAACGCATAGTTTTATTGTGTATCATATACAATAGGTGTGCCGAAGCACACCTATTTATATATAGTTATTAGCCAATGGTCAATAAACTATTGTCAAAATACATTAGTCTTTGAACTTTGCGCAGAGGAACTCGCGGTTGAGGCGAGCGATGTTAGCTAAAGATACTTGTTTTGGGCACTCAGCAGCACATGCACCTGTATTGGTACAGTTACCAAAGCCCAACTCATCCATCTTAGCCACCATAGCCTTAGCAC
>CAMEKM010000087.1 GCA_945921355.1 uncultured Bacteroidales bacterium | reverse complement strand
AAAATGCGCGCCAGTGAGATGTGTTTACGGGCTTTTTGTGAATTTTTCTCGCTTCCGATTTTGTCAATCAACAAAAAAGTAGTACCTTTGCAGGGTGATTCGGCACCAGGGTGGCTATGTCGTATCTCTGACCAACTCAAAGCCCAACCCGAAAACTTCGAACAACTACGTAAACAATATAAATTAAGATAATGGCAAACTTTCAAAAACTCACCCCTCGAGCTACAGATTACTCGAAGTGGTACAACGAATTAGTAGTAAAAGCAGACTTAGCTGAGCAATCAGCTGTACGAGGATGTATGGTAATCAAACCCTATGGCTATGCCATATGGGAAACGATTCAAGCCGAGCTTGACCGTCGTTTCAAAGAGAAAGGCGTAAAAAATGCGTATTTCCCACTCCTTATTCCTAAGTCATTCCTTAGTCGCGAAGCAGAGCACGTAGAAGGTTTTGCCAAAGAGTGCGCCGTGGTTACTCACCACCGCCTGATGAATGACCCTGAGGGCAAAGGTGTTGTGGTAGATCCAAACGCTCGCCTCGAAGAGGAGCTAATCATCCGTCCTACTTCCGAGACTATCATCTGGTCCACCTACAAGAACTGGATTTCTTCTTACCGCGACCTGCCTATCCTTTGCAATCAATGGTGCAACGTTATGCGTTGGGAGATGCGTACCCGCCTCTTCTTGCGTACTGCTGAGTTCCTTTGGCAAGAGGGGCATACTGCCCACGCTACCAAAGAGGAAGCAGAGAACTACGCAGCTACTATGCTGGATGTATATGCTGACTTCGCAGAAAAAGTGATGGCTATCCCTGTTGTGAAGGGTGTCAAATCGCCAAACGAGCGTTTTGCTGGTGCGCTCAATACCTATTCCATCGAGGCAATGATGCAAGATGGTAAGGCACTCCAAGCAGGTACAAGCCACTTCTTGGGTCAAAATTTCGCCAAGTCATTTGATGTGCAATTCCTCACCAACGAGAATAAATACGAGTATGTTTGGGCTACTTCTTGGGGTGTTTCTACCCGCCTTATGGGTGCACTCATCATGACCCACTCGGACGACAACGGTTTGGTTCTTCCTCCAAATCTCGCACCAATTCAAGTGGTTATCGTGCCTATCTTTAAGAAACAAGACCAACTGGATGCCCTCATGGAGAAACTCAATCCATTGGCAGATGAACTCAAGAAACTCGGCATCCGCGTACAAGTTGATGCCAGCGACAAGGCAACTCCTGGTTTCAAGTTTGCTGAATACGAACTCAAGGGTGTACCTTTGCGACTTGCTATGGGTGGTCGTGATCTCGAGAACGGCACTATCGAACTCGCACGCCGCGACACTATGACCAAGGAGACTGTTTCGTTCGATAATATCGTAGAAACCATCCAAAACCTGCTCAAGGAGATTCAAGATAATATCTACCAAAAGGCATTGGACTTCCGTATTGCCAACACCCGTGAGGTGAATACATGGGAAGAGTTCAAAGAGGAAATCAAGAAACCTGGCTTCTTGCTTTGCCACTGGGATGGTACTGCTGAAACCGAGGAGAAGATCAAAGCCGAGACTAAAGCCACTATCCGTTGTATTCCTTTCGAAGGCGACAAGACTCCTGGTAAGTGTATCTATACGGGCAAACCAAGTGCACAGCGCGTGATATTTGCGATTGCATATTAATTTGCATTCCCTTTAACAGCCGCGTGTATTATCATAGCGGCTGTTTTTTAATTATAATAGTGATATATGGAATCCATCATCTCTCTCAACGAAGCACTCGACACCGCCACTTTCTATGGCGTGAACAATATCAATATCCTTTGCCTCAAGAACCAGCACCCCGATGTACGTATCGTGGCGCGTGGCTATCAGGTGAAGATTATTGGTGCGCAAGCCGCTATCGCGCGCTTCGAGCAGAATCTGCGCAAGTGTGAGGCGTTCTGCATCAAGAACAACACCCTCAACGAGGAGCAGATTCTCCAGCTCCTTCATGGAGAAGAACCTACGGAATTCCTTCAAGACAATCTTATCCTCCACGGCGTGAATGGTAAGTCTATCGTAGCGCGCAGTGCCAACCAGCAGTTGCTCGTGGATGCTTACGAGGAGAACGACCTGCTCTTCGCCGTAGGTCCTGCGGGTAGTGGTAAAACCTACACCGCCATTGCGTTGGCGGTGCGCGCGCTCAAGAACCGCGAAGTCAAGCGCATCATCCTCTCCCGTCCTGCGGTAGAGGCGGGCGAGAAACTGGGCTTCCTTCCTGGCGACATGAAGGAGAAGATCGACCCATACTTGCAACCCCTCTACGACGCCCTGCAAGATATGATTCCTGGTGCCAAACTCAACGAATATATGGAGCGTGGTGTGATTCAGATTGCGCCATTGGCTTTCATGCGCGGGCGCACACTCGCGGACGCGATTGTTATATTAGATGAGGCGCAGAACACTACCACTGCCCAACTCAAGATGTTCCTCACTCGCCTCGGCGTACATGGTAAGATGATTATCACAGGCGACCTTACCCAGATTGACCTGCCTGCCAGCCAAAAGTCAGGACTGAAAGACGCCATCGAACGCCTACGCGACATCAAAGGCATCGCCATGGTGGAGTTCAACCAGAAGGACATTGTTCGCCACCATCTCGTCAAACGCATCGTGGATGCGTATAATCGTCAACCTTCATGAAATCGCTCCCATCTCTTTGGCTTTGTCTGCTGCTTGACGCAGTAGGTATGGTATCGTATTTCATCCCTGCATGGGGTGAGTGGATAGATGTGGTATGGGGACCATTATCGGCATTCTTATTCTACTATCTCTTTGGTGGCAAGACGGGCGCCGTAGGTGCAGCCATCAGTTTTGCAGAGGAGTCATTGCCTTTCACGGACATTATCCCCATGTTCACCATTGGCTACTTCGTCCGCAAAAGAGAACTTCAAAATTCTTCTACAAAGCCCTCAAAATCAATCTAAACCCCTCTCTATGATAAAGTGGATTTTGTTATCCAACTTAGTCCCAATCCCCTTCGGGTACTTTGTTTCTAAATTATGTGGAAGTGTGGTGTGGGTGTCCCGTCCTGAAAAAGGTTTACACAAACAACAATAAAAATGTGTCAAAAATT
>CAMEKM010000086.1 GCA_945921355.1 uncultured Bacteroidales bacterium | reverse complement strand
CGAATCCTAGTTTGGCAACAAAATAAATGACTTCCCATTAGGGAGGTCTTTTATTTTTTGGTAAATTGCTGGATTCGAACCCACTAAAGGGGTCCCCGCAAATTTCCAATTTGTGGGGAGAGTGAGGATGTGCGGTTGCCCAATGCTGCAAAGCAGCAGTCATTGCAACAAGCACAAGCCGAACGACGAATCCTAGTTTGGCAACAAAACGAAAGACTTCCCTTCTGGGAGGTCTTTTGTTTTTCTACTGAACTAGCACAAAAATAAATCGAACTTCGTGAGTTCGATTTAAGAGGAAGAATGACGGTCGCCTAATGTCGCAGGGCGACATTCATTGCGACAAGTCCATTCTGACGAGGATTCGAACCCACTAAAGGAGCACACACGCACGTGCGCGCAAACCTTAAAATATGGTGAATAAAAAAACGCACATAAAATTAAGAAAAAATAAAAAAATATTTGCATATATGCAAATTTTATTTTACCTTTGCAACCGTTTTCGTAGTTGACGGAAGAATATAGGTATTAGTCGTAACCGAAAACATAGGTACAATTTTTTAATTTATATCTTTATGAAAAAGATTTACTCTCTTTTCATGGCACTAAGTATTGTGCTATGCGCCATGGCTAATTCTCCATACGTAGTGGAGAATCAATTGGCAGTTTCCACTCCTAAAGTGGTAAAGAAACTTCATTCCGCTGATGTTGCCACCCATAAAGTAGCAAAGCAAGCAAAATTCAGCCAACAAGATCGCGAAGCTATCGCGGCAAAGCGTATGGCAAAAGCAACACCTGTATTGCCAGTGAATGGCGCTCGCCAAATTGAGGCAGTGCCAACAATCGCTAAGCAAGCAATGCCTGCTAACGCTGTTCGCAAAGCTCCAGCTAAAGCCGCAGCAGAAATCGTGGCTAAAGACACTGTGGAGTTTGTAGCTGCTGCATGGAAATACAAGTATTACGAGGACACACAGGATTGGTGGATGGCTGTGATAGATGAGACTGGCACCTGCCGATTGGATTTTGATTATGTGGTTCCTGTAGAGAATTTTGCAGGTAGTTACACCATCGAAGACTTGGATCTTAATTATTCTTATCTAACTACAATAGATGAAGAAGGATACAAGAAAGACATAAATTATGTAAGCGCTGAGTTCACCGTTACCGATAATGCAGAAGGCAAAAGTCTTGTGGCAAATGTTCTCTGTGAGGACAGTGTTCGCTATCTTGTAACTGCTGTAGAGTTGTCATTGCCTGAGGCAAAAGACACCGTAGAGTTGGCTTATACCAATGGTCACTTAGAGGATGGCACACGCAGCAGCGAGACTTTCCAATTCTGGGCTGACGAGAACGGTGTTTACACCTCACTGCTCATCGCTTCTGACCAAGTAGAGGGCGAATATACCGAGAAAGACATGTATGTGGACTATGCCAACTATATCCTTTTCGTTGATGGTACAGATAGCACATTCGTTGACTTCTTGGGTCTCAACTTGACTGTCACCAAAGAAAATCAAACCTATTTTGCAGACGCATACGCATTGGGCGTTGATACCATTATGTATCACATCACCATGTCATGGACCAGACCTGCTCCAGTCGATACTATTGACATCGTAGCCACCAACATGACTATTGACGAATTCGAGTTCTGGGGTATGGTATTCTGCACAGTGTCTGCAAGCAACGAGGAATACACCGTTAACCTCGATATGGCCAATGGCTTGCCATTAGGCGAACTCACCAGCGCAGATTTCAATGTAGAGTGGAGTTCTGTTTCCCGCATTGCAGATGCAACAGAGATTGCGTTTGCAGACATCCTCAGCGCAACTGTTACAGAAGTGGACGGACAACGTGCTATCAAAGCTCAAGCATTAGGTGTAGATAACATTCTCTACAACTTGGATCTCAGTTATGTATTGCCAGAAGCAAAAGACACAGTAGCTATTGAATTCACCACCCCAGCAAGTTCGGAATACTATGACTCAAACGGTGATTATTTTATCTATAATGAAAACGAGGAGTATATCGTAACATTGGACATCTTTGCTGAGAAGAATGCATTAGAAGGCGAATATGAGGGAGAAGACTTCGATTTGTCCTACACTAAAGTAGGTCTTATCGTAGATGGCGACACAACTGGCGTAGCTGTAGCAGCAGCAAAGGCAACTGTAACAAAAGTAAGCGAAGAATTAGCACATATTGACGCTGAGTTGCTCTGCGAGAACGAAGTGCTTTATTTGGTTAGTACCGACGTGAATGTTGCAAAGAAAGGTTTGACATACGATGCCACCGAAGGTTCCCTCGAGGACGAGTACACCACTGAGGACCTCTATACTATCAATGACCAATCTGCTAACGGCTATATCATGTTGGATGTAGAATCTGCTGACGGCAACGACTTGATGGGCTTGGTATTCTGGGTAGATGGCGCAGATGAGAACACGATTATCCCCACAGGTACCTATCCAATCAATGATAGCGCCGAGTCTGGTACTGTGTTGGCAAGTACTGGTATGGGTGCAAACGGTTTGACCTACTCACTATATGCAACATTGAATGAAGAAGGTTACATTGTTGAACCATGTTGGTTCATGGTAGGTGGCGAAGTAGTAGTAAGCGAGGAGAATGGCATCTTGAGTATTACTGTAGATGCTGTTAACTCTAACAACTTGCCAATCCACATCACTTGCAAGTACGATCTCAACACCAAACAAGGTTTGCAATACGATATGACTGAGGGTGAGGTTAACCGCACCTACAGCGATGCTGATGTAGTAGAAATTGATACCGAAGATGTGACTACAACTGGTATCCTATATATGTCTATTGTAGCAGCAGATGGAAGTGATATAATTTCACTAGCATTCGTTGTAAATAGTGTTGATTCTGCAATCACAATCCCTACTGGTACCTATCCAATCAACAATAGTTTTGAGTTGGGTACTGTAATTGCAAGTGAAGGCGTAATAGATGGAAGTATCTATCCTTCATTCTATGGTCAATTAAGCACAAGTGGTGGAATTAAAGTTCCTTGCTACTTTATGGTAGATGGTAACGTGGTAGTAGAGAACGTGGACGGTCACCTGAAAGTGACGATCGATGCGCTCAACTCTTACGACGTTCCTGCACATATCGTATATGAGGCAAATCCAGTAGAAACTGGCTTCGAGAACATCAAAGTA
>CAMEKM010000085.1 GCA_945921355.1 uncultured Bacteroidales bacterium | reverse complement strand
CAGAACAGAGGGTGTAATATACTGCTAAAAATTGCGTTTCTAAATGGAAACTTTACTCCTAGTATTAATCGTGTTGCATATTTAATTGCAAAAAAATATAATTCAGGAGATTACGATTATGCTTACGAAGTTGGTGAAATATTTGAACAAATTGTTTCAACTTTCTATGAACCAATGCCAGATTCTTATGAAGAAATTAAACGTATTGTGACTAATGACTCTTCCCCAAAAAAAGTAAACATATAAATTTTCAATTTCAAAGCGAAGAATTAGACCAACACTCAGTATGTCGTAAATTCCGACGAACCACACAGACTAAAAAATCTTCGGCACAACTTTCGGCACAATCTTCGGCACGCGAAAACTTTTTTCAAAAAAAATACACTCACGCGGAAACTCCTGTAATACAGATGCTTCCGCGTGTTGTATGTCCCATTTTACTCTCCACATTCTCCAATCTTCGGCACAAAACCCCTTCCGCGCCGAAGATTTTTGCAGCATTATTATAGAGACACGTGTATAGAAAGCCACCGAAAGCCCACAGATGTCCTAGTTATTTGTTCTATGTATTGCTCTACTTCCTCACTATGGAGATAGTTCGGGAGCAATACTCGAAGTGCCATTCAAGGCACTTCTTCATCTATGCTTGCGCTGATTCCTCAGAGTGGGGACTCTTCTCTTTGTCTCGGTCGGCTTGGTCTCCCCGACCGCCTTCCCTTTTCGAAGCCAAAAGTCAATTGGCTTCTCCACACTCGGAGTGCGTTCCGACGCACTCCTTCAGGTCCCGAAACTTATAAGGAACGTGGCATAACCTTTAGTACAAAAACACCAAACAATTAGTATCTTTGCTATTTGTCTTTCGCATTTACAGAGAAAGGTATTGGGCAAGGTCATCCCAGAGGCGAGTGGCATCGGACACGCCCAGCTGATGAAGTGCTTGCAAGCGTGCAACGTCTTTCTCCAAACGACCGACAGAGATATTCTCCGATGGGCGAAGAACAAACACCTTGCCCTCCTGCTCCAACCGACGAATCTGCTGCAAACGGGCATTATACCTATCATTGCGCTGCTCAATGGCGCGCAAAAGCGCTTTGTAGCGAGGATAACACAGGCGACAAACCCCTGCTATATGGTCGTTGCGCACATATTCCAATGGGCGGGTAAGCACGATAATAATCTTATCGCACCCAAGTTCTATGCACTTGTCCAATGGGATATTATCCACCAATCCGCCATCCAAGTATTTTTCGCCCTGCCATTCCACAGGTTGGCAGATAATAGGCAGCGAAGCGGATGCACGGATGACATCCATCTGTTGCCATGTATTGGTAATACGTACATACTCGGCTTGCCCTGTGCGCATATTGGTGATGGTGGCATAGAACGCTGCTTTGGATTGCTCGAAGGTTTCCTCGTCGAAAGGATCAAGTGCGTGCGGCAAGAGGTCATAGGCAAAATCACGATTAATCATATTGCCCGTAGTGAGCCACGAATGAAGACTGATATAGCGTCTATCGCCTGCATAGCGACAATTATAGCGCAACACGCGTCCTTTCTGTTGAGAGAGTAGGTTTACACCAAAGGTGACACCTGCGGAAGTGCCACATACCACATCAGGCATCCACTGATGCTCCATCATCACATCCAGTACGCCTGCTGTATAGAGTCCGCGCATACCACCACCTTCCAAAACAAGTCCTATTTTCATAAATAAAAATCAGTTTCGATGACAAAGGTACAAAATAATTTGCGAATATGCAAGTTTTTCACTACCTTTGCCGTCAAAATAGAATCAACCATGCCAACCGCTATTGTCTTATCATTGACCAAGTACTCCGATACAGGGAGTATAGCGCACCTCTACACTGCCGAGCAGGGGCGTATGCAGTATGCAGTATATGGCAATAAATACAAAGGCATTCTGCGCCCACTATCTATCGTGGAGTTTACTAGTAGCCAGCGCCAAAATGCTCCGCAGCAGATGGGCAGCATCACCTCCGCCTCATTATCTTACACACCTCAATTATTGTCAATCGATGTACAACGCCAGTGCGTGGCGATGTTCATTGCTGAGATACTGAGCACCACCCTGCGCCACCCGATGAGCGATCAGCCATTGTTTGACTGGCTTTGTGAAATGATAAAGCACTTAGATACAGATGTGGATATCAGCAACCTGCACCTGCATTTCCTCATCGAGTACGCCAGCCATCTGGGTATTGGTATCGACGATATGGAGCACCCCGATTGGTATCAAGCACCTACCTCGCGCCAACAACGCCAACAACGCCTCCGTGCGCTCTGCCTCTACTACAGCGAACATATAGAAGACTTCCGCACGCCCAAATCGTTGGACGTGCTGATGGAAGTCTTTGACTGATTGGTATGGATTTTTGGTAATTTTTGAAAAAAAAAGGATGAAATTTGCGTATGTGCAAATTTTGTTGTAACTTTGTAGCGAAAAAATATGTATATAGCGATTTCAGGAAATATTGGTGCGGGAAAGACGACGCTGACGAAGATGTTGGCGAAGTACTATGGCTGGGAGCCAAGATTCGAGTCGGTGAGTTTTAATCCGTATTTGGAAGATTATTATACCGATATCGAACGTTGGTCATTTGCCGTAGAGACATATTTCTTGAAGGAACGCTTCAAAGATATGCTTCGCATCAACGAGGTCGGGCACACCATAGTACAAGATAGAAGTATATTTGAAGGAGTGTACGTGTTTGTAACCAACAACTATATGCGGGGCGACTTGTCGGAGCGTGATTATCAGACATATATGGAGTTGTTTGAGCATATGAAGCGGATGATGAAGTTGCCAGATTTGATGATTTATCTGCGCAAATCAGTGCCTTCGCTCATCGCGCAGATACAAAAACGTGGACGCGATTATGAAAAGACCATGCAGATAGATTATTTGCGCGACTTGAACGAACGATACGAGGATTTTATCTTCCATCAATACGAAGGCAGAGTGCTGGTGATAGAGAGCGATGGGATGGATTTTGAGGGGAATGCAGAGGATTTTAGGAAGGTGATCAATAAGATAGATGCGGAGCTGTTTGGGCTTTTTAGTGCCGAAAACTTTTAGTTTGGCGCAAAGCCGTTGTATGTCCTTTGGACGTTGTATGCCTTTGGCGTTGTTATGTTGTATGTGCCTTTGGCACGTTATTAGCAAGAATAACGCAAAGCAG
>CAMEKM010000084.1 GCA_945921355.1 uncultured Bacteroidales bacterium | reverse complement strand
ATTGATAATTTCACAAACGACATACTCAATGGAAAAACAAACCTTACTCAATTCAATCAAGCGGAGCATGCAGGTCTCTGCTGCGCAGGTGAGATGCTCATTGGGGCGTACATCGTCAGCTGCTACGCGCGAACAAGCCTTGAAGCAAGTGCAAATGCTTCAGCAAGCCAAACTTGCCCAGGAGAATCATTTGTATTAATTGCATCGTAAAATTTATTAGAAAATAAAATACTAATCTCAAAAAATGCTTATCACTCATAGTTCATAACTAATCCGCAACGATACCGTTTCCCGACATATTTAATATAGCGTTATACCCCCTGCCATTTATGCAAAATCCGCATAAATGGCATTTTTATTTGCACAATTCTTGCTCAATTCAAAAAAATGTAGTAATTTTGCAGTCGAAATGATTCACGCTGGGGCATGTGGGCGGGTATGTCTGCCTTTCGCCCTAACAAGAATCTTTCAAAGACATAATAAAAGGCGTTTATTGACGCTTGTTTTGGTACTATTGAAATCTGGTAAATTTCCCCAACCCAAAGCAAGAGAGTGCAATAAACGTCCATAGGTATGTATTCGTCACCGCGCTGATAGTGCGCGCGTCGTACATATCAGCGTGGACGTTATTGTTTATTCTTGTTGGAAAGGTTTACCAGAGCCTAATAGTAAGGAATAAGCGTGGATAACATTCACGCTTTTATTTTTACATCCTACTCTCCATGGATAGAATATTAACTTCGGTTTTAGGAGAGAGAGCCGAGAAAAACAAATTTAAGTTATGCATGTAACATGTCCTGAATGCGGTTGTGAAGAAGCTTATCACAACGGTTGTGAGTATGAATGCCCTAATTGCGATTACACTTGGAGCGATGATGATGATGATGATGATGATGATGATGATGATTCAGTTGATCATCCCGAAAGATTTTTCCCTAATTTCTTTTAGTATTATGAAACGTCTATTTCTATCTATTTTGCTGTCGGTGGTATTTCTACCGACAGCATTTGCCGCAGACTATTCGGGTAAATGTGGTGAAAACTTAACTTGGTCTCTAGATGTTAATACTGGAGTCTTAACAATTTCTGGTACAGGTCCTATGGATAATTATGATGGTTCTATCTCACGCCCTTGGAATTCATCTACTATACAAAATGCGATTAAGAGTATCATTATTGAAGAGGGTGTAACATCTATTGGTAATGAAGCATTTAAGTCACTTAAGAAATTAACATCTGTTTTATTTCCTAAAAGTTCAATCAATATTGGAAAATCTGCATTTAGTAATTCAGATGCCTTGGAGTCAGTAAATATATCTGGCAATACTACAATTGATGGCAATAATGCATTTAATGATTGTGACGGATTAAAGTCTGTTATCCTTTCTGGCAATACTATTGTTAAAGGAAATGCTTCATTCAAAGATTGCGATGGTTTAAAAAAAGTGCTAATTGAAGCTAATGTGCAGTTGATAGGAGAAGAGTCTTTTTATGGATGCGATAGTTTATCAAGTGTAATAATAAAAGATGGAATAAACAGTATTCCAGAATATAGTTTTTATGGTTGTTCATTATTGTCAGAGGTGACATTACCTTCTACACTGAGAACAATTTGGCAAAACGCATTTACAGATTGTTCTTCCCTTGAGCAGATCCAATTGCCAGATAGCTTAGAAAAAATACTCGATGGTGCTTTCTTAAGAGCGGGTCTTACATCAATAACGATTCCTATTAACGCATCTGTTTATTATGGAGTTTTTTCTGATTGTAATCAATTAAAAGAGGCTACGGTTTATGGAATTCATCAATCATATTCTAATCTGTTTGATGGTTGTCGCAATTTGGAAACATTATATTGGAGAGTTAAGAATTCTTTATCTTGGTCTCGTCCTATCGGTCGATATCATAAACTTACGGAAGTATATATTGGTGAAGAGGTAGATACGATACCTGAAGACTTATGTGATGCCTTTACAAAATTAAAGTATGTGGAAATAGGAAAAAATGTAAAACATATAGGTGCTTATGCATTTCAAAACTGTAAAAACCTTGAAACAATTAGAGTGTATGCAGAAACTCCGCCTTCCATAGGACTTTTTGGATTCTTTATGACTGCTTCTGAAGATGTATCTGTAGTTGTGCCATGTAACAGTGTTACTGCATATAATGAATCTTATTTTTCTGATGGATATGGATGGAATAATATGACTATTCTAGCTGACGATGATTGTCCTAATACACAAACATATACCGTTTCCGTTTCATCTGCCAACACTTCAATGGGTACTGTTTCGGGTGGTGGAGAGTATGAGGAAGGAACTACAGCCACAGTAACAGCAACACCAAAGAGTGGCTATAAGTTTACCAAGTGGAGCGATGGAACAACGAAGAATCCATACACATTTACGGTAACAAAAAATGTGACTTTGACCGCTTACTTTGAAAAAGAAAGTTCTTCTAGTACTAACGAAATCACTTGTGAAGAAGCGGCAGCGATAGCAGTCTCTTTGCCACACAACACCCCAACCGCCGAAACATATACCGTCATCGGATATGTAACTGAAACAGACGGCGTGATTTCAAGAGAACAACAACGCTTTTGGATGGCGGACACTCCAAACGGAGGCAATGTATTCCAAAGTTATTGGGGTAATGTAACTGAAGCCGTATCAATAGGAGACAAAGTATCTTTGACAGGTCAAATCATGCGCTATAATTCCACTTACCAAATCAAGAATGGTGACGTAGTTAAACTATCAAGTGAGGATGCTATTACTTGTGAAGAAGCCGCAGAAATAGCAGCCTCTTTGCCACACAACACCCCAACCGCCGAAACATATACCGTCATCGGATATGTGACGGAGACAGATGGTGTGATTTCAAGAGAACAACAACGCTTTTGGATGGCAGACAATCTAAACGATGGCAATGTGTTCCAAAGCTATTGGGGTAATGTGACTGAAGCTGTCGCTGTAGGTGATAAGGTCTCTTTGACAGGTCAAATCATGCGCTATAATTCTACTTACCAGATCAAAAATGGTGACGTGGAATTGCTGTCGCGAGAGAATAAACCTAAAATATATACAGTTACGGTATCTTCAGATGATACTTCTATGGGAACAGTTTCAGGTGGTGGAGAGTATGAAGAGGGGACTATTGTGACAGTTACGGCAACCCCCAAGAATGGCTATACTTTTTTTGCATGGAATGATTGCTCCACAATGAATCCATACACATTTACCGTAACAGAAGATATTGATTTGATTGCATATTTCGATTTTGATAGTTCAATCGAACAGATTTCTTGTGAAGAAGCCGCAGAAATAGCAGCCTCTTTGCCACACAATACCCCAACTGCCGAAACATATACCGTCATCGGATATGTAACTGAAACAGACGGTGTCATCTCACGAAATCAACAAAGATTTTGGATGGCAGACTATCCAGATGATGAGAATGTATTCCAATGCTATTGGGGCAATGTCACAGAAGTTATGAATGTAGGGGATAAAGTTGCTATAACAGGTCAGATTATGCGATATAATTCTACTTATCAAATCAAGAATGGCGATGTGGTTAGACTATCAAGTGAAGAAGTCATTAGTTGTGAAAAAGCTGTAGAATTTGTAAACACTTATTTGCAGAACAATGAATCAAGTGCTAGTATATATAATGTTGTAGGCTATGTAACAGAAACTGATGGCGTTATCTCACGAGGACAGCAACGATTTTGGATGGATGACATTCAAGGGGGTAGCAAAGTATTCCAATGCTACTGGGGTAATGTGTCTGAGACTATCAAAGTAGGCGATTATGTTTCCGTAAGAGGAC
>CAMEKM010000083.1 GCA_945921355.1 uncultured Bacteroidales bacterium | reverse complement strand
GTTGTTACACCGTTACACGCAAAATACCCCTTAAATTAACTAAATTTTTACAACTGTGAACAAAAGTCAAATTCGATTTGCTATGGCAGCACATGCTGCATGGTTGGTGATGAAGAACCCAGTATTAACACGCGTTTATATGGAGCAATGGGAGAAGATGTACCCACGACCATTGTCCGTAGAAGGCGAAGAACTGACACTGTACGGGTATGTGTTTCAGGTGATGTATAAAGCCGCATAGATGTCTCTTGTCTCTTTCGCGACCATTTCGCGACCACTGTATCACATCAGTGGCTGATATGTACCACATCTCTAAACACTAAACACTCAACACTAAACTCTAAACACTAAACACTAATATGCTCGTATCCTTTCAATCCCCAGTAGCGGGAGCAATTGGTAAGTTAGAACATGACGGGAAATTTTATATTCGCAGGATGTATGGCAAGTACATCCTGCAACGCTGCCCAAATCGGAAGGGGCATGTGGCTACACCCGCAGAAAAAGAAAATCAACAACGATTTATTCAGCAGTATAGAAAGACCAAACCTCATAATTCATAATTCAAAATTCATAATTCTTATGAAGTCCCGAACTAAAATCGAACTCTCTCGTGCAGCGGGAGTGAGTCCAGAGACCTTTCGCCGTTGGCTGAAGACCGACCGTGCTTTTTTGGAAGCCAATGGCATCCGCCCAACCACTAAACTCTTTCCGCCTAAAGTAGTGAAATACTTGTGTGAGAAGTATGATATTGAGATATAGACCGCTCATCACTAAACTCTAATCAGTAGCGGCTTTGCCGCGTCCACTCAACAGAAAAATGCACTTTTCTCGCAAAAAAAGTGCATTTTTCTTGACGAACTGACAAGTTTTAGCAGTTTGATGTAGTAATTTTGCAACCGAAATTGAAAAAAACAACTAAGTATTAACCCCTCTGTTTGCATAACTCAAAAAAAAGTAGTACTTTTGCAGACGGAAATAAAAAGAAAGATTACTAATATGACTGCTCAACAATTTTTTGACCTTTTGTGTGAAGAAGTAAAACAGTACAAGAACATTCTTGAAACGCAAAACAATCAGTGGATTGTTAAAGGATTTATTGATGTATATAAAAATGTATATACCATCACCAACGACACAAAAGTTGTTTCCAAAATCATCGAAATACTGCTGATACCTCAACTCAATAACTTTGCCAGAAAGCACGACTTAGAGTTAGAACTACCCTCTAAACAAAACTTTTATCCCGACCTTACTTTCAAAGATAATGAGGGACATCTGTTTGCGGTTGATTTCAAATCCAGTTATTATGATGGTGAGTATGTTAATGGTTTAACTCTCGGTTCATATTGGGGATATTTTCGCAATCGTGATGTAGTCAAGAACATGGATCACGCATACAATGAATATTCGGCGCACATTGTTTTGGGTATGCTCTACAAACAAGCGAATGTAGAAGCCAACGAGAAAACTGCATACACCGTAGATGAGTTAGATATTATCCAATCGGTGATAGAAAATTTTGTTTTCTTTGTTCAACCTAAATGGAAAATTGCCAGCGATATGCCTGGCAGTGGTAATACACGAAATATTGGAGGCATCACGAACATTCAGAAACTGGTAAACGGAGAAGGCCCATTTGCCACACTCGGAGAAGACATCTTCGACGACTACTGGATGAACTACTACGGAAAAGTAGATGCTAAGAATAGTGGCATTGGTACACCTAAATATCATAATCTTGCCACTTATCAAGAGTATCTCAAAAAACAACAAGAACTTCTTAATAAACTACAATAACATGGGTATCTTTGTACCTCCAATCAAATCACAGGGTATTAAGACCAAACTTGTACCTTGGATTAACGACCTAATATTGCGATCAGGTATCACTCCGCAGTCGAAATGGATTGAGCCATTTTTTGGTACGGGAGTAGTCGGTTTGAACGCACCTGTCATTGGCGAACATATTGTTGGAGATATCAATCCGCATATCATTAACTTCTACAAAGCCGTTTATGACGGACACATTACGCCATACACCATGAGAGCATATTTGGAGCATGCCAACAAAATGCTTTCTGCTGCACCTGAAGACGGATATACCTACTATCGTGAGGTGAAAAATAGATTCAACAAAGAACACGAATTGCATGATTTTATTTTCTTGTCACGCGCAGGCTTTAATGGTATGATGCGATTCAACAAGAAAGGCGAATGGAATGTACCATTTTGCAAAAAGCCTGAACGATTTGCACCTGCATATATTACCAAAATATGTAATCAAATCGCAAATGTGCAAACTATTTTCAGCAAATCCACTTGGCAATTTCTCAATACATCTTTTTTAGAAACGATTGAACAAGCAACTGAAAATGATATAATCTATTGCGACCCACCATATTTTGGCAGATATACCGACTATTTTACAGGTTGGACAGAACAGGATGAGGAAAATCTATTCCTCGCGCTCAAGCACACTCGGGCTAAGTTCATTCTCTCTACATGGCATCATAATGAATTTAGAGCCAATGAGATGATCAAAAAATATTGGGGTACATTCAATCTTGAAACGACCGAGCATTTCTATCATGGTGGTGCTCATGTGGAGAATCGTCATGCTATGGTAGAAGCACTATTCTTTAATTTCGAGCCACAAACACAAGTCACGAATATCGTTCCAAAGAAACCCATTCAAACTGAATTATTTGCCGCTTGTTATTGATAATTGTCCCCCCTCTAATCCCCTCCGAAACTACTTTATTCTACTTTATTCCTGCTCAAACCCACACAAGCCCACAACGCTGTGTGGGTTTGCTGTATCTTTGCACTCGCGTTCGGTAAGCAGGTCGCAATGACCGATGCCTTGCATCGGTGGGGCGACTGCTACCTCCGCTCTATCCTCGAACCCACGAGGTTCTCGGATGGATACAAGGAATACCTACGCGAAAAAAAACGAGAAAATAGATGTCCTAGAAATTCTAGATACTCTTGAGACATTGAAAATCCTAATTATTAAACCTAAACCTCGCGTTCGGCAAGCGGATCGCATGGACCAACGACAATGTCGTTGTTGAGGCGACCGCTGCCTTCGCTCTCCCCACAAATTGAAAATTTGCGGGGACCCCATAAACTAATTAACTATGGCTATTATCAAAAATTCTACGCCTTTTGATTCGATTCAAAAGAAGTTCTCTGGTTCGGATGAGATTCATTTCCGTAACCGCAAGAAAGACAATGCCACCATTGGTGTGCGTGTGAAGAACCCTTATGACGGTGGCAACAGTGAAGCGCAGCAGGCCGTGCGTAATGCTTTCAAAGCGGCACAAACGCAGGCGACTACCATTCTCGCCGACCCAGAGCAACGAGCTACCTACGAAGCAAAATTCAAAGCACAAAAGAAGTACATCACACTGCGTGGGTATGTGGTGGCGCAAGTGTTTGCGAAGCCGTAAGCTTCAACCCTAAACACTAAACCCTAAACACTAAACACTAAACACTAAACACTAAACACTAAACCCTTAACCCCTCCAACGGCATGGAGGAGCCTCCATCGAAAACATCCGAGAGCTTCGTGAGCTCGAGGATAGAGTGGAGGCATCGGACGCCCTAACGACAACGCGGTTGTCGGTCAATGCGTTCGATTGCCGAACACGAATGGCTGGAAGTGTATTTTATTTAGCGCCCGTGGATAATGCATCGGGCAAGATCTTTGGAAAGAAACAAAAATGGATGGCAGTACGCCGATTGGCAGGTAAACGTCAACGCGGGTGCGCTGTAACAGGCGAACGCACCACCGCAGTGACAGAGAAAGAACAAACATGGCGTACACAGTTTGCGCAAATCGCTGCTGCTACTCGCGAACGATTGCAAGATCCATCGTTCATGGCAAGCGACCAAGCGGCATTCATCAAGCAGTCGAAATTCAAAACCATCCGCGCATTTGTCTTCAACATCTGCAAAGACGAAGTCTTGAACGGCAAGT
>CAMEKM010000082.1 GCA_945921355.1 uncultured Bacteroidales bacterium | reverse complement strand
TTTATACATAATGCACCCCAAAAGTTTTGTGTCTAACTTTTGGGGTGCACTTCATATAGTTTTTCAGGGATTTTTTATACCTTTGAGTGCCCATAGTCATTACAATTATAACAATTATTGTTATTATCATTGATTAAAACACTCACTTAAATACAGATAAACATGAACTATTATGAAATAACATTCAGTCCGACAGGTGGAACAAAAAAAGTTGCCGACTTCTTGGCAAACGGATTATTTAAAGAGGCAGAAAGTATTGATTTGTCAGACGTTAACGAGGATTTTAGCAAATTCTCTTTGACAGAAGAAGATATGGCTATCATTGCAGTACCATCGTATAACGGTCGTGTACCATCGACAGCCGCGGAGCGCATTGCAAAGATTAAGGGAAATGGGGCAAAAACAATTTTAGTATGCGTGTATGGCAACAGAGCCTATGAAGATACCTTAGTAGAACTTCAAGATATAGCAGAGCAAGCCGGATTTAAAATTGTAGCTGCCATTGCAGCCATTGCAGAACACTCCATAGCCCATCGATATGCTACAAACCGCCCGGATAAAGATGACTACGACCGTTTAAAAGCCTTTGCCATGAAAATTGGAGAGAAACTTATCAGAAATGACTTTTCCACACCTACTATACCGGGCAATAGACCATACCATAAAGTTGCCGGTGCCGCTATTGTACCTAAAGCCACAAAAGCATGTACCAAATGCGACCTCTGTGCTTCTAAATGTCCTGTAGGAGCAATCGACAAGAACAATCCCGCAAAAGTAGACAAGAAACTCTGCATCTCTTGTATGCGATGCGTCACGGCATGTCCTCATCAAGCAAGAAAAGTGAACGGATTACTGCTTGGTATCGTAAATATGATGCTTAAAAAAGAGTGTACCATACGAAAAGAATGTGAGCTTTATCTCTGATGAGTAAGAGTAAATTACAAACAGTTCAACAAAAAATAATTCAACTAATAATCGAGTAATCAAAGAAAAACCTACAAAGAAGTAAACTACGGCTAAACAACTTTTTTATAATAATTTTCTTAAATATAAATGGTGTACGGAAAAACTTTCTAATGAATTAATTTATTTAAAAGTTTACCGTACACCATTTATTATTAGGCCAAAATCTACATTCCCATTTTATTTATAACGTTGTTTTGAGGCAATAAACTTTTTTCTATTAATAGAATGATATTTCAGATAAAAACATTAATTTTGCGTGTAAATAAAAACATTCAGTTATACAATAGAAAATTTTTATTAGAATTGCCTAAGAGTAAGTTCTTGTGGAGGATAAGAACTACTTCACTTTATTAGAGATTCACAATAATAAAGTGGCAGATTAAGTCACACCTTCGACATCGACAACAACATGGTGGTCAACTATGCTAAGTTCGGTGATGGGGTGCAGAAGATAAAGTGATAACAATTAAGAACTTCATACAATAATGAAAGGATACCCAAAGTTTAAAGTTGGTGACAACGTTTCATTCACCATTAATAATGAGACGCGGAAAGGCTTAATAATGATTGTTGATGCTTATGGAGCATTTTGCTGTGATGACGTATCTTATGATATTCTTGTTGAAACAGAAAATTGCCTTTATAAACATGTCGGAGAGAAAATGGTCACTAGGACCGGCATTTCTGATTCGCTTGAATGAAAATATTTAATAAGGTGTAAACAATGGAAGAAAGATTAGAAAACATAACTTTTGAAGGACTTGTATCACAAATAGAGCGTACAAACGATGCATTGCAGAATAATGCACGTCTTGTAATCAACAGGCATGTCACAGCAAAGGCATGGCTTACGGGCTATTATCGTTTATTCTATCTTACCTATCCACAGTTAGGCTCCGTTATTAGCGTTTTTTTAATCCACCTTCCAATTGGCCAATCGATGATTAGCTAATTATTGCTTCCTTCGGGAAAAAGCCAATCGATGATTAGCCAATTAGATTCAAAAGACAGTAGTGCCATTACAATTAGGCAATCGCTGATTGCCCAATTCGATGGAGTCAATCCTGAAATGCTTTTCAATCGCCTTTCTTTCGGGTCATAGGGACAGGCAGTCCACCATAAAGAGCAGAAAAGTGGACTTACAGTCCATTATGAAGAGCTGCAAAGTGGACTGTCAAAAGAGGATGGTGAACTAAAAAAAATGGGATATGACTTAAGTGGAACTGCAAAAAACATTGTGCATCTTATAATTGAAAATCCAATGATAACGTATAACGAATTATCTGCTAAATTAGCAAGCCAGAAGCGGAATTGCCAAACAAATTAAGGGTCATAGGGACAGGTACCTCTGATTCTCTGAAAGTATATAATTAAGGTGTAAACAATAGCGTACCACTCTCAAAGGTGGTACACATACCACCCAAAATAGCAGTACACATAGAATACATTGATTATGACAATAGAAGAATTATATGAACTACTTCGATCAGATGAGAGTTATCGCATAGAGCGAACTGTATCAACTGGTAATATGGACAAGTTTCAGGAGGCAATCTGTGCTTTTGCCAACGATCTTCCTGGAAGCAGGAAGAAAGGCTACCTGCTGATAGGAGTACACGATGACGGAAGCATCAGCGGACTGAAAGTGGACGATGTGCTTATGAAGAAAATCAGCGGAATTCGTTCTGATGGAAATATCTTGCCTCTGCCAGTAATGAATACAGAGAAAGTGGAAACGCCCCAAGGTGATGTCCTGGTAGTGGAAGTCACTCCTTCGTTTGATACTCCAGTTCGTTACCGCGGCAGGACCTTTATTCGTATTGGACCAAGAAGAGACATTGCTTCAATTCAGGAAGAAAGAATACTCTCTGAGAGGTGTGCTGCCAGTTTGCCTACTTTTGACACCTATCCATGCAGACAAGCAAGCATCAATGACCTGCATATAGACATCATCATGAACCAATATATGCCACAAGCCATTGATGAGGAAGTGTTGGATAATGACCATAGGTCAATAGAAGAGAAACTTGCTTCATTACATTTATGGAACCTGCAGTGGAATTGTCCTACATACGCTTCGCTGATTATGTTCGGCAAGAATCCGAAGTTCTTCATGCCAGGTGCATTCATACAATATGTTCGTTTCAAGGGCGAAACCAATGGAGGGGCAATCCTCAATGAAAGACGTTTTGAAGGCTGTTTGTATGAAATGTTACCTCAGTTAGAAAATTTCATCAGAGATGGCATCGTGACCAACCGTCCCATCTCAATCAGTGTGCTACGTGAAAAACAGGTGACCAATTACCCCTACAAAGCCATTCATGAGCTGATGATGAATGCATGTATGCATCGTGATTATCAGTCAAATATGCCTACACGATTATACCAGTACGACCATCACATAGAGATTATGAATCCCGGTGGATTATATGGACAGGCTCGTCCTGACAATTTCCCCTTGGTGAACGATTATCGCAATAATGTAGTGGCAGAAATGATGCGCACATTCAAATATGTAAACATGTTCAATCATGGAGTGAGTGAGGTGCAAGATGCGTTGAAAGCCAATGCAAACCCACCTGCTGAATTCAATGTGAATCTGCTTACGGCATTTAGCGTTATCGTGAGAGACGATGAGAAGTCGTATGAGGAATCTGTTCATTCGGTCAGCTTAAACGCTACTTGCGAACAACTTAAAGCAAGCTTAAACCCAGAAGGGAAACTACTGATAATCAGCCTGTCTGACACGATTGTTTCCATATCAGAGTTAAAGCTTAAACCCTTACTTAAACCCCTGTACGAGAAGAAGTCGAATACGCTGTTAAAAGACAAGGTAATATATCCATTAATCAAGTTGGGACTTGTGGCACAAACACATCCTGAGACTCCACGCCATCCGAAGCAGAAATATTATCTGACCGAACTGGGTAAGACTATGTTAGCATATCTGAGGAGTACTGACTGTCGAGTATGAATTCAATATTCCGCAGGGAGCTGCCAGGACTGAAAGGGTTCTCGGCAAGTAGCATTAAAGATATGCGTGCTTTTTATGAGTATTGGAGTCAATATATAAATCGCCAGCCATTGGCTGTCGATTTGCAAATTACAGAGAATAAAAATGAGGAAATTGCTTACAGAGTGATCCTAAGAAAGTTGACGCAACGAGTCAACAATTTCTACAACAGATTCTAAAGGGTACAGGGATGTTACAATAACATAAAAAAGAATGTGTAAATGAGGAAGAGAACTATCCTTTTACCACATAGTTGTCT
>CAMEKM010000081.1 GCA_945921355.1 uncultured Bacteroidales bacterium | reverse complement strand
GTTTACGTTGTTGGCGTTGGGGAGGATACAAGTGAAGATATAGGGCACAAAGTGGGTGTGCATATTGCCCTCGCAGGAATCCTCTTCCAATCGAAAGATACCCGCCCGCCCTGCGTATTTTTCATCAAGATTATCGGCGCAGAAAGTGGTGGCGCTGCTTTTCTGCGGCATCTGCTCCATGGCCGTGTTCTCCGAAACGCCTTTTGCTACACCGTCTTCGGTGCGGTAGGCGGCTACGGTTTGCTCAATAGAGCCGGGGTTAGCCTGTTTGTTGAGGTGAATACGATAGTTTTTCCCCGCGGTGGACGGCAGGTCGGTTATCATCTCCGTTTCCCATACGCCCGCGCCCTTCTCCGTGAAGGGCAGGAAATAGCCACTGTCGTTCAGCATAACCTTGTCATAGATAAGCGAGTAGCCCACGGGCGCGAAGCGGAGGTCGTAGTTGGGTTTCGCGCTCGTAGTGTCAATACTGAGTGTGCCTCGTGCACCCTCAGCAGCGCCTACGGTACGCTCATCGCAACCCTGTGCGGTAATAGGCAACCAACCGAAAGACCAACCCTGAGATATGCCGTCTTCTTGCTTCCCCTTGCCTACCCATAGATGCGGCGTGGTGTTGTCTATGCTCGCAGGCAGGCTGAAATCGGAGATAGTCCAACGCCCGTTGTTTTGTTTCTCAAAGGCCCAGAGCCCGTTACCATCTGCCTCGTCATACACATTGAGCACATACGGCAGCAAGAAGCGGAGTTTCGGCTGAGTCGGGTCGCTCAAGTCTAATTGCAGCGTGCAGGGGATGGTATTGTGCACCCGAATCGTAGCCGCATTGGCTCCGGCGGTGAAAAGATTGTCGCTGCCATCTGTAGCAAGGTTGCCTTCGTAGCCCCATGTATTCGTATCCTCAGAAGGATACCGCTCCGACAGCAGGCTTATCTCCACCTCCCCTTTTGCGTTCGCCATGCTCGGGTCGAGCGTTACCTGCGCCTGATATATGGAAGGTGTATTGGTCTTCGTGAAACGCGCGGTGGCGTTGTTTTTTCCATACTGCACCTGCCATTTCATATTCAGCGCATACAAATGAACCATCGTCGTGGGCAATCCTCTATATATGCTCTTCTCAGCGTAGGTATTTCCGCTACCGTCCGCTTGCGTGTTCCAACCAAGGAAATCATAGCCCGTCGGCACGGTTAGCCGCGCATCTGTGCGGCTGAGCACAACAGCGGTATCTTTTTTGCGACTATTTGTATAGTACGTGGTATCAAAACCGTTTGTCCCTTTCGGGAAGAGATTATCCTGCCGAATCAGATTTCGGTCACCATCGTGGTAGGAGAGACACTTTACGGTGCGGTCATTTTTTTTGGTCTCCCAAACAAAAATCATCGAACTCTCCTTGCGGAAGGAATTGCAGTAGTTGCCCTCGTTCATCCGCTTGAGCACGGGGGTATTCTTATCCTTCCATACTACATCCAAGTTATAATAGTCTCCCGTAGTCGGGTCTTTCTCTATCAACCATATACGGTCATATTCATAGCAAGTGGCATTGTATTCCACATATCCTACATCGAACTTAAAGACATGAAACGATGCTTTTTTGCCCGTGCTGCTATTGACTAACTGTCCCTCCGCACCCAGCGAAGCCTTGTCCCCGCTCTCGCCGGTAAAGGTCAATTGAAACATCCCGTTTACTTTCGTCCCGCTCAACTGCTGAGGTTGATTTTTGGGGTCGTAAGAAGCAAACTGCAAACGATCGGCTGAAGCATTGTAGGTCATTAAAAACACCTCGCCGTCCGGACTAACACAACCAAAGTAATTACCGGTAATGCTTTGAGCGAAATAGTTATAGAACCTGGCATTAAAATGTATGGGCAGCCAATCATTTTGACTCATACTGCCTCGTACATTTTTGGCTGCCGTTTCGTTCGCTTGTTCGCTCGTTAGCCCACAAGAAGGCTCCTCGCCGTACAACGGAGAGAAACCAATGCCGATAAATATCCAAAGAATAAGGATGTTGATGGAGCGGATAGATATATAATTCTTCATAAGGATAAAGTACAATGATTAAGAATTTATGTAGTATAATTATTAAAAAAAAACACCTAATTTACTGATATTCAATATGATACAATACCCCCCCCATAATGCTTGGGAGAGGCATTCTTCGTCGTCTCAAATTTCGCCGTAAAAGTACTACAACTTTCTCGAATATACAAGTATTTGCTTGTTTTTTTGTAAGTATTGTGTTTTTTGACTAGTTGATTTTACAATCCAAATAAGGAATTTTCTTCTGAAGACTTTATGTTTATGCTCTATCTTCTCAACAAATGGGCAATCAAGTATTTCAGAACAACAAAGTGTCCCCAAGTGAAAGAAAGACATGCGTACAGGTGTTCCTACGGTGTGCATATACTAATATACCGTTTATCTATCGTGTATCTAACGTATATCTAACGTATATCTACCGTGTATCTACCGTAGTTGACAGCGGACAGATAGCGGACAGATAGAGGACAGATAGAGTTCTTTTCAAATTCTGGGTAAGAATGAGGGAGGAATGATAAATAATAAGAATTTTCTCTCTAAAGATGAAAAACATACTTAAAATCGTCTTGTGAAAGACGAAAATACACGCAAAATCGTCTTTATAAAGACGAAAACTTGCATATGTGTATTTTTTGTAGTACCTTTGCAGCAAATGACCGACCAATCACTTTACGATATTATTTTGCCGTTGGCAATTGCGGAGGTGTATACGTATCGGATATCGGATATCGGGTATCGGGTATCGGATACTTCGCTTATTGGCTGTCGAGTATTGGTGCCTCTTGGCAAGAAGAGTGTCATTGGTATCATCTATCGCAAGCACGAAGGGGAGTTGCCAGCCAATGTGAAAGTGCGCGATGTGCTACAAATAGTGGATGAGACGCCAATCGTTACGGCAGAGCAAATAAAGTTATGGGAATGGTTGTCAAGCTATTACATGTGTACTCTGGGCGAGGTGATGGCGGCTGCCCTACCCTCTGAAATCATTGATGACAACTACAGCGCAGCCACTACCCAATATATCCAACTATCTCCTGCCTATCTGGCACAAGAAGCACAAGAGCAGTTGTTCGGGGAACTGAAACGCGCTAAGAAACAAGAACAATTGGTGCGAGATTTCCTCCGTTTGGCGCAGCATTTTCAAGTGGAGAGGCGTTTGCTGCTGGAGCAAGCTGGGGTGAGCGGCGCTATTCTGCGGACATTGATTGACAAGGGGATATTCCTTGAAGAAGAGCGACCTATCTCGCGTTTGCGCCAATACAAAGGCGAGACACAAAAGCCACATACGCTTGATAGTCAGCAAAATAGAGCAATAGATGAGATACGAAAGAGTTGGCAAGAGAAGCATGTGACATTGCTACATGGCGTAACCTCCAGCGGCAAAACAGAGGTATATATCCACCTGATTGAGGAAGTATTGCAACAAGGCAAACAGGTACTGTATCTGGTGCCAGAGATAGCATTGACGACCCAATTGACTGACCGTTTGCAGGCCGTGTTTGGGGATAAACTGGTGGTGTATCATTCGAAGTTTAGCAATGCGGAAAGGGTGGAGATATATAATGAGGTGAGACAAGCCTCTCCTAAATTAGTTTGTTCTATGAATGTCCATTCAGGACATTCAATCGGGCTAACGCCCTTCACCCCTGAAGGGAAGGACTTTAACTTCGAAAAAAACCTCCCCTCCCTTCAGGGAGGGGCTGGGGGTAGGCTCATATTAGGAGCGCGGTCGGCTATCTTCTTGCCATTCAGTGAGTTGGGGTTGATTATTGTGGATGAAGAGCATGAGCCAAGTTATAAGCAACAAGACCCTGCGCCACGCTATCATGCCCGAAGTGCAGCCATTATGATGGCGCAGTGGTATGGAGCGAAAGTGCTGCTGGGTACGGCTACTCCATCCATTGAGAGTTATCACAACGCATTGAGTGGGAAATATGGTTTGGTGGAGATGACGGAGCGTTTTCAGGGATTGCAACTACCAACAATCACGATGATTGACTTGCAACGTCAGTATCATCGCAAAGAGATGTATGGACATTTTGCTGATCCATTGGTAGATAGGATACGCGAGGAACTGGCTAAGGGTAAGCAAGTTATATTGTTTCAGAACCGCAGAGGGTATGCGCCATTCTTGCAGTGCCCAAGTTGTGGCGAAGTGCCTAAGTGCCCGAACTGCGATGTGAGTATGACCTATCACAAAGCCAATCGCACCTTGGTTTGTCACTGCTGTGGACACAG
>CAMEKM010000080.1 GCA_945921355.1 uncultured Bacteroidales bacterium | reverse complement strand
GACCAAAATAACTTGTGCGACTTTGAGTCGGAGGCCTTTGCTTCGGCAGATGTAGCCATAGAGTTCACCACTCCGCAAACAGCGGAGCAGAACATTCGCCGCGCTTGGGCAGCAGGCGTTCCTGTAGTCTGCGGCACTACGGGATGGGATGTAGAGGCGATAAAGCAAGAGGCGCAAGAGGCGGGGCTCATGTGGTCATCCAATTATAGTATAGGCGTGAATATCCTCTTTGCCCTCAACCGCCAATTGGCAAAACTCATGGTGGCATACCCTAATTACACACCTCACATGAAAGAGGTGCATCATATTCACAAGTTGGATGCCCCCAGCGGTACAGCCAAAACACTGCAAGAGGCCATCGGCGAGGAGCGACTACCTATAGCAGACATCGAGTCTATTCGAGAGGGCGAAGTGCCTGGTATTCATACGGTTGTGTGGGATAGCGAAGTGGACACCATCAGCATCAGTCACTCTGCTAAATCGCGCAAAGGATTTGCCCTTGGGGCTGTCATTGCCGCTGAATGGATGAAAGGCAAAATAGGTTGGCATGATTTCTCCGAAATTATCATGAGCAATGAATAAATTACAACTCATCTTTAGTGCGTTGTCCAAACTTGTAGTTGGTTTGGGCATTATAGGTTTGCTACTATTTCTGCCCGCTAGTTCATGGCATTATTGGCATGCATGGCTGCTGATTGCGCTACTGTTTATTCCCATGATGTGCATGGGAATATGGCTGCTATTATCCTCCCCCGAACTCTTATCTAAACGACTGAATAATAAGGAGAAAGAGCAAACACAAAAGCATGTGGTTGCCCTATCAGGATTGATGTTTATTGGTGGCTTTTTGCTCTGCGGTTTTGATTACCGCTTCGCTTGGTCTCAAGTACCAGTGTGGGTGGTTGCTACGGCCTCTGTATTCTTTTTGATAGGTTATATCCTTTACGCCGAAGTGCTACGCGAAAATGCGTATTTATCGCGCACTATTGAAGTACAAGACGACCAGCAACTCATTGATACGGGTTTATACGGCATTGTTCGCCATCCCATGTACACAGCCACCCTGCTGATGTTTCTCTCAATGCCTCTCATCTTAGGCTCATGGTGGGCACTAGCATTGTTTGCTATCTATCCTCTATTGATAATCAAACGAATACGTAACGAAGAACAAGTGCTTGCCTCAGGGTTAGAGGGCTATGCCGACTACCAACAGCGCGTTCGTTGGCGACTGATTCCGTGGGTGTGGTGATTGTAGAAAATTTCGCATGCGCTTGCGCATGTGCATAATTTTTAGTACCTTTGCACGATTTTTTGCAAAAACATACTAACGCATATGAAAAGTTTTCAAGATAGAATCCACGAAGTAACCACCAAAGGGTGGATTTCTTGCGGTGTATGGTGCGCCATTTACATCGCATTTGTTGTTTGGGTAGCATGGGGCGATTGGGCAAGTCTCGGCTGGCTCGTGCTGTTGCCAATTATTGCTGATATGTTCACCACCAAGTATATCCCTTGGAACTGGTGGAAGAAGTACAAACCCCTCACCAAAGAGGAAGAGGCAGCAGGCAAGAAGAATCCACATGCCAACAGCACGCTTTATACCATTTGCTCGTGGATAGACGCCATCGTTTTTGCGTTGGTAGCGGTATATTTCATCAATGTCTATATCTTCCAAAACTACCAAATCCCCACTTCTTCGTTGGAGAAAACCCTGCGTGTGGGCGACTTCCTCTGTGTGAATAAAATGAGTTACGGAGCGCGTGTACCTAACACGCCACTCTCTATGCCGCTGGTGCAACACACCTTCCCATGGGGTGGAAAGAGCTATATTGAGAACCCACAATGGGAGTATAAACGCCTCCGTGGTTGGGACAAGGTAGAGAAAGGTGATATTGTGGTGTTTAACTTCCCCACGGGCGATACCGTCTGCACGAAGATGCAGAATCCTGATTACTACACCCTCTGCCACTACTACGGCAAGCGCACGGTGGAGAACCGCAAGGATGTCTTTGGCGAGATTGTCGTTCGCCCTGTGGACCGCCGCGAGAACTATGTCAAGCGCTGCGTCGGCACCCCAGGCGACTCGTTGCAAATCATTGATAATGTGATTTATATCGACGGCGTGAAAGAGCCCATACACCCATACTTGCAATACAACTATATCGTTCGCACCGATGGTCATGTATTGGGTAATAGCTATCTGAGTAAACTCGGCATCTCCAAAGAAGACCGCGAGAGCAATGGCAACGGATTGTATCGCCTACCACTGACCGCAGCGATGAAAGCCGAACTCGAGAAGAACAGCCATGTGCTCAGCATCGACATCGAACCCGAAGACCAAGGCGGTGAGGTGTATCCTTTGGGACACAACACTTGGACACGCGATAACTACGGACCAATCTATATCCCCGCTAAGGGGGATACGGTGATGATTACCGAGGAGAACTTCCACCTGTACAAGCGCATTGCCGATGCGTATGAGTTTAAGCCTATGAAAGTAGGCGAACCTTATGTGTTTGAGATGGATTACTATTGGATGATGGGTGACAACCGTCACAAGTCTGCCGATAGCCGTTATTGGGGATTTGTGCCAGAAGACCATATCGTAGGTCGCCCAATGTTCGTTTGGCTCAGTATTGAGAAGGACAACCCATGGGGCAAAGGCCATATTCGTTGGAACCGCATTGGACTCAGCCATTTTGAGTAATGATATTGCCTACCACATATCTGGGTCCTGTGGAATGGTATCGCCAGTTTTTGGCGAATCCATCGGCAGTGCAAATTGAGGTGATGGAGAGTTTTTCCAAGCAAACCTACCGCAATCGATGTACAATCGCCACACCAGACGGACCACTCACACTCACCGTGCCCGTGAAGCGTGTGGACAGCAAACAATTCACTCGCGATGTGGAGATCAGCTATCAGCAACGCTGGCAGCACCAGCATTGGATTGCCCTTGTAAGTTCCTATAAATGCACACCCTATTTCGATTACTACGCCGATTTCTTCCGTCCGTTCTACGAACAAGAAACACGCTTTTTGGTCGATTTCAACGAGAAAATCCACGAGGTAATCATTCGTTTGATAGCGAACGATGCGAAAGGCGAAGAGGCGAAGAGGCTATTAGGCGAGAATCGAACCACCGACTGGCAAGGGATGGACTTAGAACCTTGCTTCGGCGATGGACAAAGTATATTAGATATATTATTTGAATACGGACCAGAATCCGCAATCATAATTCAAAATTCATAATTCAAAATTCATGATTGACTGGAAAGAACTGACATTTCACTATACTGAGACGGACTATATCGTTCGTGCGGCATGCAAGAATGGTGTATGGGAGCGCCCCTATGCCACACGCGACAAGATGATTCCTATCCATGCTGCAGCCACAGGCCTGCACTATGGTCAAGAGTGCTTCGAGGGACTAAAGGCCTTCCGTGGTGTGGACGGTAAGGTGCGTATCTTTCGCATGGAGGAGAATGCCAAACGCATGTACCACTCTGCCGAAGGACTGCTGATGACACCTGTACCCGTTGAACTCTTTTGCGAAGCAATTTTGCTGGCACTAGAGAAGAATATCGCTTTCCTTCCTCCTTACGGGACTGGTGCCACACTCTATTTCCGTCCGTTGCTCGTTGCTACTACGCCTGATATCAGTGTAGGACCAGGCAAAGATTGTGAGTTTGTGGTAGTCCCTACGCCTATTGGTCCGTATTTCCCCAACGGTTTCAAAGGCATGCCTGCTATCGTGAACCGCACCATCGATCGTGCAGCACCACAAGGTACAGGCTGCTGGAAGGTGGGTGGTAACTACGCGGCATCCTTCCGTGCTAGCGAAGCGGCACATGCCATGGGCTATGAGTGCATGTTCACCGATGTTAAAACGCACAAGTATATTGATGAGTGCACAGCTTCCAATTTCATAGCAATCAAACAGCGTAGCAATCTACAGGGCTCTGCCCGCACTACAGCGAAGCGATCTATAGGCGTAGCCGATCTACAGCGAAGCGATCTAACTTTCGAATACCTCACCCCACGCAGCACCGCTATTTTGCCTAGCATCACCAACGATTCGTTGATGACTTTGGCGCGTGAGATGGGTATGAAGGTCACTCGCCGTCGTATTCGTGTAGAGGAATTGGCGGACATTCAAGAGGCAGCTGCTTGCGGTACGGCTTGCGTGATTTCGCCACTAACCAAAGTCTTTGACCCCGATAATCATATCACATACTCCTTCGGCGACAAGCCAGGCCCTGTGCTCACCAAACTATACCACGCCTTGCAGGATATCCAGTACGGTCGCACAGAAGACAA
>CAMEKM010000079.1 GCA_945921355.1 uncultured Bacteroidales bacterium | reverse complement strand
CCAACGAGGCAGGTAAAGCACTCGTTGCCGCTGGCCCACAACTCTAATCCCCTAGAACCTAGTGCTGCTAGTACAACTAGTCCGACTAGATTAACTAGAATAACAAACCGAAAACCGAGCGGAATCCCGCTCGGTTTTCTTTTTTTTCCTTCTATTTTCCTTATCAATTACGCACAATACACGCACAATACACGCACAATTCCTATCACTTCCGTGAAGGATAATAATGACTATCTTGGATTAAATATCACCGCTTCTATTACTTCGTTACAGGTAGTTGGACAATCGTTAACCACAAATCTGGATTTTCTTGATTCCAAATACCATCCACGTACACAGCGCGGGGACTTTCGAGAATGGTATAACCTTCTTTTTCTGCATAAGCAAACACCTCTGCGTAAGCGTCAAGGAGTCGCTCGTAAGGTCCGTAGTGCTTGTAGCAGATGGCGGTTTCTACCGATGGAAGTTCGTAGAAATGAATGAGTTCGGAGTCAACTTTGGCTTCTTTTACCCGCTCGCAATATTCTATATCAATGTTTTCGGGTTTATACTCATTTCCTAATTCCCGAGTAAAACAAAATCCAGGTTCGGGACATTCGCAGCCGAGGCGAGCCATTTCTGGACCGATAACTTCACAGCATAGACTTCCTAATTCGCTATAGTTACGAATATTACCTTTGTAACTGGCCACCGTGCAAGACGGTAAAGCTTGAATTGTAAATTTTTCCATTTCTTCATATTTTTTACGAGCGTTCAATATCGCCAAAAGTTGCGTATGTCGGGTTTGCAGTTGAGCTAACTGCTGTTCGGTGCTTGCGATCTTGGTTGCTAACATCGCTGGATCTGGATAATGTGTATCTTGTTTGTATAGGTCAACAATCTCCACAAGACTAAACCCCAATGATTTCAGTTCGCGTATAGCTCCCATCTTTTGCATTTGTCCAACCGAATAATATCGGTAACCCGAATAGCGATCTATGTATTCTGGAATCAAAAGACCCAATTTATCATAGTGTCGCAGTGTCTTTATGGTCACTCCACAAAGGCGAGAGAACTCTCCAATTTGTAATTTGAGTTGCTTCATAAATGCTTTGTTTTCGAAAACGGTGCAAAGGTACTGCTTTTTGGTAAGATGCGCAAGACTCCCTAAGGGACGAGTTTGCATTTTTTTGAAAAAATTGCACAAAGCTCCACACTCCGTGACGGGTAATCCCCAATCGGTCATTAGATTTAAGTAAAAAAGTGTGACTAAACGGGCTTATGTAACATTTTGGGTACCTAAAATGTTACATAAGCCAAATAATTAATACTTTTGTTCATTTATGAATAAACCTATTTCTGTATAAGACAGGAACTACACAGAGAAAATGTCTTGCAGCACAAGAGCTGCCATCGCCTCTACCACTGCCACAGCCCGCACAGCAATACAAGCGTCATGCCTTCCGACAATCTTTTTATCTTCTCCCTTCCCTTGGCGGGGTCCCCGAAAAAGCTCACTTTTTGGGGTGCCCTCAGGGAGGGGATGGGGGTAGGCTTTTTCCAACGTCTTGCGATTGGAAGCCGTAGGTTTGAAGACACAACGGAATACCACGGGTGTACCATCGGATATGCCTCCTGCTATTCCGCCTGAGATAAGAGTATGGTTATCTGAGAGATACATCTCACTTCCTTTTAGTCCGACTCCCTCAAACCCAGAGCCATATTCAAAGCCTTTGCAGCCATTGATACTCATCATTGCAAACGCCAAATGACTTTGTAGTTTATCAAAAATAGGTTCGCCCACTCCTACAGGCAAACCTGTAATCACACATTCTACTATTCCACCTATACTATCTCCATCGCGCTGAATAGCAGCGATATACTCATCAAATCGCTCAGGGTTCTTCTCTTCACCCACTTGCACCAACTTCGCCTTTATATCTACCCCCTTCTCTTTCAACAACTGCTGCGCCACACTACCTGCCACCACTCGCGAAGCAGTCTCACGAGCCGATGCTCTGCCACCACCTCGGTGGTCACGAATACCATATTTCTCTTGGTAGGTGCGGTCCGCATGCCCAATACGATAGGAGTGCTTCAGCCATTCGTAATCCTCTGAACGAGCATCTTTATTGCGAATGATAAACGCGATTGGCGTACCCAATGTTACCCCGTCCATCACTCCGCTCAGCCACTCTACCTCATCTTCCTCGCGCAAAGCCCGCGGCGAAACTCCCTTCCCTTTAGGGAGGGGTTGGGGGTAGGCTCGCCCCGCCCGCTTATCTAACGTCTCGCGAATCATATCCAAATTGATACGCACACCCGCAGGCACACCATCCAGCACACCGCCAACAGCTCGACCGTGAGACTCCCCAAAAGAGGTAAAAACGAAGTTTTTTCCTAACGTATTCATCTAATCCTTCCAATTATGGGGGCAAAATTACTAAAAAATTTGCATATTTGCAAAAAAAGTCGTATCTTTGCACGTTAAAATGCTATCTAACGCATATAGAATTAAATTTATAAAATCATTTTAGATATGAAAAAATCAATTTTTACGCTATTATTTGTTGCGATTAGCGGAATGACAATGTTTGCAGCGCAACCTAAGATTTGGCTGCTTGGTGATGGTACTATGGCAGAATGGGGTAAAGCCTTTGCAGAACAAGTTGGAGCTACTGTTGAAGTGAACAATATCGCTCAAGAGGGATTAAGTATGAAGGTGCTTGAGGAAATAGGCGGATTAGATAGTTTGATAGTTGATAAGACCAAAAAGGATTTTCTGCTGGTTCAATTAGGACAAAACGACTTGAATGAAACCAACTTAGAGGTATATAGTTCATTGGATAATTTTACCCAAAAACTTGTTGCGTTGGTGCATGCTGCCGAGAAGAAGAAAATGATGGTTATTCTTTGCACACCATTGGCTCATCCTTATTACAAAGAGGGTGTCTTGATTGATCGTCTTGGTGGCTATGCTGAGGCTGTACGTCGTGTGGCAATCAGTTTGGATGTGCCATTGATTGATTTAGAGGCATCGTCACATGAGTGGATTGCAGGTTTGGGCGAAGAAGGTGTACAAGCATACTACGATGGTTTGAATACAGAGGAGCGCCCAGCGGGTGAATACCTCTTGAATGATTCTGGAGCACAAGAAGTGGCACGCATGGCATTGGACGGCATGCTGATGGTTGGTAGTTCAAAAATCACAAAATTGCTCGCAAAATAATACTTGTGTATTGTGAACTCCTTGCCTGCTGATTATTGGTTGCAGTTGTTTGACGGCTCTTTGAGTTGTTGGTTGGTTGGGGCATTGCTGTTGGTTGTGATGCATCAAGTGTATTATTACCTTCGTTATATCCGTTTGAAAAAATGCCAACCAACGGAGATCGCTGGAGAACTTCCTGCTGTGAGCGTGATTGTATGTGCTCGAAATGAGGAAGATAACCTGCGTGACTATTTGCATACGTTGCTCAATCAGGATTATCCAAACTATGAAGTGATTGTAGTGGACGATGGCTCGGAAGATCAAACTACCATGGTTCTGGAGCAATATGCACGCCTCAATAAACATATGTATCACACATTCGTGCCTCGTGAAGCGCGTGTGATGAGCACCAAAAAATTAGCATTGACCATTGGAGTAAAAGCTGCGCATTACGATTATCTGCTCATGACGGATGCAGATTGTCGTCCTGAGTCACGCAATTGGATTCGTGAGATGATGAGCGGATTTATCGGTGGGGGAGAACAAATAGAAGTTGTGCTGGGATATGGGGCTTACTTCGAGAAAAATACGCTACTGAGTAGCCTAATTAGTTACGATACACTCTTCATCGGTTTGCAATATCTCGGTATGGCAGCCGCAGGATATCCATACATGGGGGTTGGTAGAAACTTGGCATATAAAAAAGATACGTTCTTTAAGAATCACGGTTTTCGTGGATTACTCAATGAGCGTTCTGGAGACGACGATTTATTTGTGAATAAAGTTACGAATAGCCACAATACAGCTATTGTCTGCTCGCGCGATAGCATTACTTGGTCACCTCCCAAAACAACATGGCGGGAGTGGCTCCATCAGAAACGTAGACATCTCTCCGTGTCGCCTCATTATAAGAGAAGTAGCAAACTTCGTTTAGGCATCGAGCCCATCACACGCGGATTGGTATATGCTCTGCTCATTGCTACTTTCATCTTTGGCAACGGATTGGCAATGTGCATTGCATATGGGTTATGGTGCTTGCGATTGATCATTCAGCTTTGTGTAATCAACATCTCGGCTCATCGATTAGGAGGACGAATGTTTGGTATAGAGATTGTTGCATATGATATGATGCTCCCATTGATCTCACTTTGGATACTCATTGCGCAGCGTTTTCGAAAACGACAACTATATTGGTAATCCGTTATCCTACAACATAGCGGTCTAACATCTAACAACAACGTGGTCTAACATCTAAAATATGATAAAACTATGGAAGAACAAAAACTCAACATCAACCTCTCGCCCGAAGTGGCAGAAGGTAATTATTCTAACCTCGC
>CAMEKM010000078.1 GCA_945921355.1 uncultured Bacteroidales bacterium | reverse complement strand
TTGTGGGAGAGTAGGTAGCCGCCATTTTCAGAGAGTCTAAGTAACAACTTAGGCTTTCTTTGTTTATATGTTTTTAGGTGCGTTGTTTATATTCTCCCCTTTACACTTATAAGTTGTATTTTTCGGAGAGTAACAAATGAAAACAAATGAAAATGCGCATAGATGTAATTTAATCATTAGTCTTTTCTTTGCTTGGTCATATACCTTGCAAAGATACTACTTTTAACTAATTCTTCAAAATGGACTACTGTTCAATTGCTACAGTGGAATACTTTTCGATTGGTATTTACAATTGTGTTTATGGGTTAATAATTGCATCTTAGGAAAAATAATGTTGTTTATACGCTCCATTCTTGCATATCCCAGAAAAAAGCAGTATATTTGCAGCAAATTTGTAAATCTACTGCTATGCGACGGCTATTATTCTTCTTTTTGACCTGCTGTGTTTTTTCTACTGCTTGGGCTTGCACTTCTTTTATCATATCTGGCAAAGCTACGCCATCGGGGCGTCCTATGATGTTCAAGCATCGCGATACCGACGAACTGAATAACCGTATTGCCTATTTCCAAGGCGAGAAATATGCCTTCATTGGACTGATGAACGCGCCCACTATGGATGGTGAAGTATGGTCAGGTGTCAACGAAGCGGGCTTTTGTATCATGAATACCGCTTCATACAACCTGCGCGAAGATACACTCCAATGTCAGATGGACCGCGAAGGTGAACTCATGTATCATGCGTTGGCTAATTGTGCTACGATAGCTGATTTTGAGGCGTGGTTAGAGAGTTATCCACAACCTTGGGGCGTGGAAGCCAATTTTGGTATGATTGATACGCAGGGTGGGGCAGCATACTACGAGATGAACAACTCTCGCTACATCAAATACGATGTCAATGCCGAGCAATCGGGCTATCGGGTAGTTACCAATTTCTCTTTTGCAGGGCGTTACGAAGATTACGAAGGCTATGAACGTTACCTCACCGCTTCTGCCATCATGCAGGAGGCGTTCTCACCTCAGCGGGAGTTTTCAGCTACGGAGGTGCTTAATCGCTTTTCGCGTCAGTATCGTCATGAGTTGTTAGGAGTTAATCTCTCTGCCAACAATGCACCTGACTATATGGTGGACCAAGATTTTATTCCACGTCGCATCACCTCTGCCATGATTGTTTTCGAAGGTGTGAAAGCTGGCGATGACCCCTTGCATACCGTCATGTGGACTGCTCTGGGGTATCCTGCTTGCGCGGTGGCTATTCCGCTACTTGTGCATAGTGCGCACCTTCCTTATTATATGCTCGCGCGCGATGCCGATAATCTCCATAGCGAGATGTGCGATGCTTCTTTAGCGATCAAAAATCAATGGGCTTTCCCGCTGCATATCAGCAATGGCAACCGCTATATTGCAACCCAAACTATCTTGCGTGGCACAGCCGACAAACCTGCACTGCTTACCTGTACCCAGCGGGTGGAGCAAGTCATCCATTCAGACTTCCTTCCGCTATACCAGCAATGGACCACGGGCGCCATCTCTAACCAAGCCTTTTGGCAGTCATACGACCAAATGGCAACTTCGTGGATGCAACAATACTACGAAACTTTCCAGCCATATTTGTCAAACGAGAAATAATTTCTAAAAAATCGCACAAAGATTTGCGTATTTCAGAAAAATGTAGTACCTTTGCACGCTGATTTTGCAGAATTGTGAATAAATGAGCGAGAAAATACCGCATACCATCCTGTTGGATAAATTGGAGCTGGGTGAGCATCTGTTTGATTTTCAGTTAGATAATGCTTATCTTTCTTCGATTGAAAATACAGAGTTGTTAGGTGGTATGGTGGACGTTAAGGCGCGTCTCTTGCTGCATGAAGACGATTTTGAGGTGGACTTGGATATCGTAGGGCAGGTGCAAGTGACCTGCGACCGTTGTCTTGATGCGATGGATGTAGAGGTGGATATCTACGAAGAGAACATCGACTTGGAAGAAGATACCAAGCAGCTTGACCTCGCATGGTTGGCTTACGAATTGATTATTGTGAATCTCCCGCTGGTGCATAGTCACCAAGATGGTGGTTGCAATCCCGAAATGGATGCACTTCTCCAAGACCACCTCTGCGCCGAGCTGGATGATGACAGTGATATATAATCGGGTGGAAAAGATACTGGACAGTCGTTCTGCGTGGCTGAGCCAGTAGAGTGGAAGCCCTATACTACAATTAAAATAACTAATAAAACAATAAACAACTATGGCACATCCAAAAAGAAGACAATCGCACACCAGACAAGCGAAACGTCGTACTCATGACAAAGCTAAAATGCCAGCTTTGGCACTTTGCCCTAACTGTGGCGCTCACTACATCTACCACACTATCTGCCCAACTTGCGGATACTATCGTGGTAAATTGGCTGTAGAGCAAGCTGCTGAGGCCTAAGTGTTGCGATTCGGCATATTGCGTCGAGAGACGTATATGCCCCATTGACCCAACAGTCATAGGCTCTGAGCAATGCTTAGAGCCTATGGTTTGAAATACCACCAAGACCTTTCTTGAAAAATCAATATTTAAACACTAAACACTCAACACTAAACAAGATTATTATGTTTGATCCAAACAATCGCACCCCACGTCGTCAGGGTGGCTACCGTCAGGATGAGAATCCGCGTGAGCAAAATGGCGCAACCATGTCGGCAGACGGAGCTTCTATTCGTCCTCGTTTTAATCCATCTTTCACACCCGCTGAAGGCGGTCGCAAACGTCAGCGTTTCACCCGTACTGCGGGAGCTACACGTGCTGAGAAAGTGGAGCCAAGGCGCAGTGCTTTTCGCCCTGATGGAGAACAATCTACCGAGCGCAACTTCCGTCCACGTCCAAAGCATAATGCAGGTGTCTATTCGCAACGCAAGCGTCAAGAATATCAAACCAAGTACGAAGATCCTACCAAGCCTATTCGCTTGAACAAATACCTCGCTAATGCAGGTATCTGCTCACGTCGTGAGGCAGATGATTTCATACAAGCAGGTGTCATTTCTGTGAATGGTGAGGTGGTGGATAACCTCGGAGCTAAGGTACTGCCTACCGACAAGGTGATGTTCCATGACCAACCAGTTCGTCGCGAGCGCAAAGTATATATTCTGCTTAATAAACCTAAAAACACCGTCACCACTACCGACGACCCGGAAGAGCGTCACACGGTGATGGATATCGTGCGCAATGCATGCGCCGAGCGTATCTATCCTGTAGGTCGTCTCGACCGCAATACTACGGGTGTATTGCTTTTGACCAACGATGGTGATTTGGCGGCCAAACTCACTCACCCTAAGTTTGGCAAGAAGAAGATCTATGCTGTCACTCTCGACCGTGATTTTGACGAGGCAGACGAGGCACTCGTGCGCGCAGGTGTCATCCTCGATGATGAGAAGATTGTGCCCGATGCACTTGAGTTCCCACAAGAGGACCGCAAGCATATTGGTCTTGAGATTCACTCTGGGCAAAACCGCGTAGTGCGCCGTATGTTTGAGAAGGTGGGCTACAAGGTGACCAAACTCGACCGTGTGTCCTTTGCAGGACTCACCAAGAAGAATGTGGCACGTGGCAAATACCGCTTCCTTACCCCCAAGGAGGTGGCGATGTTGCAGATGGGCGCATTTGAATAATCCTGTAAATGGCAAAGTGCATCCGCACTTTGCTATTTTACCTTTAAAACTCTTAAAACATTTAAAACTCTTAAAACATTTAAAACGCTTAAAACATTATATCCCCATGAAACACTTCTTTTCCCTTGCAGCAGCATTGCTGCTTACCGTAGGCTTATTCGCTGAGACGATTCCTGCTACTGATTCTCGTATTACTCTTGTTGGTCGTACCGCTGTAGAAGGCACATCCGTGTCATTCGACTGGACTGCCACCTATTTCCGTATCGCTTTCTTTGGTCAATCATTGACCATGAGGGCTTCCGACACCCAACGCAACTACTACAATGTGTGGATTGACTCGCCTACCAGCGCTGAACCCCATCGCGTGATTGCTGTTGCTGGTACCGACACCGTAATCGAACTGGTGGACCCTGTATATCTGAAAAAGTCACGTCGCTCGGTGCACGAGGTCATCGTGCAAAAACGTACGGAAGGTGAACAAGGTACTACCACCATTCATGAGTTTTCCGCATCCAAAGGCCAGTTCTTCCCTGCTATGCCATTGGCTGGACGCCAACTTGAGTTCATTGGTGATAGCTACACCTGTGGCTATGGCATTGATGCCAAGAGCCGTCTGGAGAAGTTCACACCTGAGACCGAGAATGCTTCACGCTCCTATGCAGCTATCGTATCACGCTATTTCGGAGCTGACTACATCGCTATTGCGCACTCTGGTATGGGTATCGCACGCAATTACAACTCTAAGTTCAAAAATTGGTGGATGCCTGATCGCTATCTTCAGACCTTTGATATGGACTCCACTCAGGCCACTCGCTGGGATGCTACCAAATCGGACTTCCATCCTGCAATGACCATCGTGTATCTTGGTGCCAATGACTTCTCTACTGCTTTAGCACCACACTACAAGGATTTCCGCAAGCATTACTATCGCCTCTTCAGTTATATCAAAGCCAACTATGGTGAGGATCATCCTATCCTTTGTGTGGCTACCAAGACCCATGAGTACCTATTCAACTACGTGCGCGACTTGGTCAACAACTGTGGCTTGGAAAATGTCAACTACCTTGGCTATTGCCCAGCCCAGCACCTTCACACCGATGAGGACTTGGGTGCCGATGTGCATCCTAACTATAATGGTCAACAAAAGATAGCATACTCCATCATCCCTTATATCGCCACTATCACTGGCTGGGGCTTGCAGGATAACCCTGTGAAATAGGTATAATGGTGCTTTTTTCCGACTACGGTAGGCACCGCACTATTACCGCACAATAACCGCACAATTCATGGCGGTTA
>CAMEKM010000077.1 GCA_945921355.1 uncultured Bacteroidales bacterium | reverse complement strand
ACCTTCTGCTTTACCATTACCGAAGGTGTAAACACGTTTCTTGTTGTCCATTTTTTAATAAAATTTATGATTAATATTTTTTTTGTACTTAATTTTGTTTCAGCCTGCAAAGGTACAAAAAAAAATGCATATATGCAAATAAAAAGAGCAAAAGTTCTATTTTGAGGGTATTTTGCTACTTTACTTGATTATTGGCTATATAATATTAAGGTGTAGGAATTAGTGAACTTTCAATGAGGTTCCAGTGGATATAAGGGTAATATGTCTGCAAAATCAATTGATCGAATTTGCGGTGCAGAGGTGCTACAAAAAATCGATACAAGCAAATAAAAACTATATTTTTACGTAATTTTTAATTGACTCTTGTGTATATTCAAAAAAAATTGTAACTTTGCACCCACATTCGTTGTGTCAACGCTTTAGCCAAGTATGCGAAGCCATTAACGTAAAACCAACAACGCGAAGCCACTAACGTGAGTGAAACGAAACTAAAATATATATATTGTGAAAACTAACTACTTGAAAAGCAGACATATTGGTTTGACAGAGCAAGACCAACAGCAGATGTTGGAAGTAATCGGAGTGAAAAGTGTGGATGAACTCATCGCACAAACCATGCCAGCGGATATCCTTCTGGAAGAGCCACTTGACCTCGATGAGCCACTCACCGAGCAAGAACACCTTAACACCATGCACCAAATGGCAGCGAAGAACCAACTCTATCGCTCGTACATCGGTCGCGGATGGTATGGCACCAATACGCCTGCTGTGATTCAACGCAATATATTGGAGAACCCCGTTTGGTACACCTCTTACACCCCCTACCAAGCCGAAGTGAGCCAAGGTCGTTTGGAGGCATTGTTTGTATATCAAACGATGATTAGCGACCTCACGGGTCTGCCACTCGCCAACTGTTCGCTTCTCGACGAAGCTACAGCAGCCGCTGAAGCTGTGACCATGATGCGCAACCTGCGCAGTCGCGATATGGTGAAAGCAGGCGTGAAGAAGGTATTGGTGGATAAGAAAATCTTTGCCAACACCTTACAAGTAATGCGCACGCGCGCGAAAGGACAAGACACTGAGCTCGTGATGGTGGATTATGCGATGGTGAATAGCGACTGGCTCGCAGCGAATGGTCCGTTCTTTGGCGCCATCGTGCAATGGCCAAATGCAGATGGTGCGATTGAAGACTACACCGCCTTCATCGATGACTGCCACGCCGCAGGCATGAAAGTGACGGTGATTGCCGACCTGATGGCATTGGCATTGCTCAAGCCACTGAACGCAGATATTATGTGCGGTACAGCACAACGCTTTGGCTTGCCAATGGGCTTTGGCGGTCCTACCGCAGGATACATGGCTACTCGCGAGGAGTACAAACGCGATATGCCTGGTCGTATCATCGGACTGAGCAAAGACACCTACGAGAAACCTGCTTTCCGCCTTGCTTTGCAGACACGCGAGCAACATATCAAACGCGAAAAAGCAACATCGAATATCTGTACCGCAGAAGCCCTATCGGCTGTGATGGCAGGTATGTATGGCGTGTATCACGGTGCAGAGGGCATACGTGAGATAGCCGAGGGTATTCATGGTAAAGCCGTGTATCTGAGCGAGATGCTGCAAGCATATGGCTACGAGCAAGAGAACACCGAGTTCTTTGATACGCTGAAAATCCGCCACGAGAATGGGGTAGAGGCAGTGCGCGAAGCGGCTGAAGAATTGGGTATCAACCTCTACTACGATGAAGAAGGTTGGATTGGCATCTCTCTGGACGAGAGCGTAACGGTGGATGATATGAACGACATCATCGAGCTTTTTGCTAATGCATCGGGCAACATGGCGCAATACGAAGATAGCGAGGAGTCCTTCGAAGGGCTTTGGGCGATTAACGAAGACCGTGTTCGCGAGGTAGATTACCTGCAAGAGGAGGTATTCAAACTATATCACACCGAGACAGAGATGATGCGTTATCTCAAACGCCTGGAGCGCAAGGATATTAGTTTGACACATACCATGATTCCATTGGGTTCGTGCACCATGAAGCTCAACCCTGCGGCTGCAATGATTCCTGTGACCTATCCCGGTTATATGGGCGTTCACCCATTGGCACCTGCTGAGCAAGTGGCGGGATACATGGAGGTGATGGAAGACCTGGAGCAACAATTGGCTACTATCACGGGCTTTGCAGCATGCAACCTCCAACCTACTTCGGGTGCAGCAGGCGAGTATGCAGGTCTGGTGACTATCCGCGAGTATCTCCACCAACAGGGTCAAGATCATCGCAATATCCTCCTTATTCCTGCTTCGGCTCACGGCACCAACCCTGCCTCTTGTGCACAAGCAGGTATGATTCCTGTGGTGGTGAAATGCGATGAGAACGGCAACACCGACCTCGCTGACTGGCGCGAGAAAGCAGAGCAACACAAGGACAACTTGGCAGGTTGTATGATTACTTATCCATCCACACATGGTATCTTTGAGATGGCTATCCGCGAGATGTGCCAGATTGTACACGACTGCGGTGGACAAGTATATATGGACGGTGCGAACATGAACGCGCAAATTGGTTATACCAATCCTGGTTTTATCGGTGCAGATATCTGCCACCTCAACTTGCACAAGTCCTTTGCTAGTCCTCACGGCGGTGGCGGACCCGGTGTAGGTGCTATCTGCTGTACAAAGCACTTGGTTAGTGCAATGCCTCAAGCCGAGAATAACCGCGTATCAAGTGCGCTCTATGGCAATGCGAACTTGGCACTCATCTCCTACGGCTATATCCGTATGATGGGCGAAGAGGGCTTGCGCGAATCCACTGCAGCCGCTATCGTAAGTGCGAACTACATGGCTGAGAAACTGAAAGATGCATTCGGCATTGTTTATACAGGCGTGAATGGTAGGGTAGGTCATGAGTTGATTCTTGACTGCCGTCAATTCCATAGTATAGGTATCACCGAATCAGATATTGCTAAACGCTTGATGGATTTCGGTTATCACGCACCTACTTTGAGTTTCCCTGTGCACGGCACATTGATGGTAGAGCCAACCGAGAGCGAGAGTTTGCACGAGTTGGATCAATTCATTGACGCGCTGCTCACTATCCGCGAGGAGATAGCCGAGGTAGAGCGTGGCGAGGTGGATAAGAAAGATAATGTGCTACTCAATGCGCCACACCCAGAGTATGAGGTAGTGGCTGACGAGTGGAACCACCCATACAGCCGCCAGAAAGCAGCCTATCCAGCAGAGTGGGTGAAAGCCAACAAATTCTGGATACCTGTATCGCGCGTGGATAACGGTTGGGGCGATAGAAACCTTGTGGCGAGATTCTAATTATGAATTAAGAATGGTGAATTAAGAATTTTGAAAAAAGGATTATGTCCAAAGGAAAACTTCGTGAACAACTCAAAGGCTATCAGCGTATGAAACCGCTGGTAACAATCAAAGAGTATATAATGATTATTCTTTGCACCATTCCGTATGCCATTGCGGTCAACTGGATATTGGTGCCACACACCATCGTCGGTGGCGGACTGACAGGTCTTTGTGAGATTATCTATTTTGCTACAAACACTTACATTCCTATCTGGTTGAGTTCGTTTGTATGCAACTTAGCACTGTTGATAGCAGCATATTTCACCGTAGGATGGCGCTACTGCGTTCGTACGCTATGGGGCGTACTCTGGTACACTATTTGGCTGAAAGTCATTGAGATACCTGCTGAACCAGTCATCTCCGACCCATTCATGGCAGTCATCTTGGGCGGTCTGTTTATGGGTTGCTTCTTGGGTGTCGTGTTCCTCAACAACGGCAGCACGGGTGGAGTAGATATCGTAGCAATGATTGTGAATAAATATAAGCATTTGCCAATGGGACGCGTACTTATGGCATGCGATATTGTGGTTATTCTATGTGCATATTTCTTGCCTGAGATTAAGGAATTGCCATTTGGTCAAGGATTAGAGAAGATTCTCTTCGGTCTCTGTTACACTTTCATGGCAGGTACTGCTGTGGACTGGGTGCTCAATCGCACGCGCCAATCGGTGCAGTTCTTCATTTTCTCCAGCAAGTACGAGGAAATTGCCGAAGCTATTATGACCCAAGTCCCACGCGGTGTGACCTTCCTGGAAGCGCAAGGGGGCTACACCAAGAACCCAGGCAAAGTGATTACGGTAATAGCGCGCCAATACGAATCGGCTAAGATTTTCCGTTTGGTGAATGCCATTGATCCCAACGCATTTGTCAGCCAAAGCCAGGTGCGTGGAGTCTTCGGACAAGGTTTTGACCCAATGAGTAAATAAACACTTTTCACCTTTCACCTTTCACTTTTCACCTTTCACTTTTCACCTTTCACCTTTCATGACTCCTTACACGCAATACCCAATCAGCAAAGTCGTTCGAGAATACATCTTCATTATTCTCGGCTTGTTTCCTTTTGCCTTGATGGTCAACTGGATTTTTGTGCCGCATAATGTAGTTGGTGCTGGTCTGACGGGTATTTGTTCGATCATTTACTACGCTACGCAAGGGCTCTTTCCTAATCTTTTCCCTGAATATGGTGGTGCTATACCTATGTGGCTTAGCACCTTGTCTATCAATGCTATATTGCTTCTTATTGCCATGCTCTCTGTGGGGTGGCGTTTCTGCGTACGCACATTGGTGGGTGCATTGGCATTGGCTTTTTGGTATCGTGTGATACCTATGCGCGTGGAGCCATTGATTGCCGACCCTGTTACAGCTTGTATCGTAGGCGGTGTGGTCTTTGGTCTGAGTTTAGGTATTGTGATGCTCAACAACGGCTCATCGGGTGGTACCGACATCGTGGCAATGATTGTCAATCACTACAAAGATGTGTCGTTGGGTAAAGTGATGGTTATCTGCGATGCAGTGATTATTGCCAGCAGTTATTTCCTGCCCATTCCAGATCAGTTCTATGTAGAGGGAATGGACATTGTGGACTTCAAGATCAAGCGTATTCTGTATGGCCTCTGTATGACTGTCAGCTATACAGCCGCTCTTGATTGGATTATGTCGCGCATGCGCCAATCGGTGCAGTTCTTTATCTTCTCTAGCAAGTATGCCGAGATTGCTACTGCAATCAATCAAACTGTCCATCGTGGTGTAACAGTCTTGGATGGAAAAGGGTGGTATAGCCAGCAACCCATCCAGATTGTCACTGTACTTGCCCGCAAACAAGAGAGTCAATTGATTTTCCATATCATCAAATCAATCGACCCTAATGCGTTTGTCAGTCAAGCCAATGT
>CAMEKM010000076.1 GCA_945921355.1 uncultured Bacteroidales bacterium | reverse complement strand
AATTAGTTACTATGATTCGCACAACATTCAACCAATTGAGAGAAGTGAAGGATAGCCTTCCAAAAGGTAGTTCAGCTGTAATAGCTGAGGAGTTAGGTATTGCAGCTGATGATGTAAGAGCCTTCTTTAATGGAACAGCAACTGCTGGTTATCATATTGAGCAAGGTCCTGATGGAGGTATTGTAGTATTGGAAGATACAAAAATATTGGATGTCGCTCTTCGTCTTGCTTGGGCTACTAAGCATGCTATGTAAGAGGTGCGCTTTTGTATAGAAATGAATAAAAAAATCTTCGTTTTAGCACTAGCGCTGATAGGCGTTGGTGCTTTTTCGTATCAAGCGAAAGCGGAAGAGGCATCAAAAGGTCTTTCGTTGGAAGTTGGAGCTGATGTAGTGAGTAGCTATTTGTGGCGTGGACAACATTTAGGAGGACTATCGCTGCAGCCCTCTGTAACGTTAGATTGGAATGGCTTGTATGTTTGTGGTTGGGCCAATATCGGTGCTGACAACTGGAAATTTCAAGAATTCACTCCTGAAATGGACATCACTATTGGTTATGATAACTATGGATTTATGTTAGATTTGACTCATCTTTATTATTTCTATGGTGATAAGTATTTCAAAGGTTTGGCGGATGCTAATAACCTCTGGAGTAGTTCTACAATGGAGTTGCACGCTGGTATCAATATCGGTGAATGGGCGGAGAAATGTCCTCTGACCATTGATTGGTACACTACCATATTGGGTTATGATCCAGTATTTAATAGTGAGGGCGAGATAGAGACAAACGTAAATGGTAATGCTAAACGTGCATATTCTACCTATATTCAGCTTGGCTATGATATATTCCTACCACTGGATATTGTGTTGGGCTTGAAGGTGGGCTTCACTCCATGGAAGGGTATGTATACCAATTATGAAGAAGTATGGACTAATGGACGTACCGTTGGCTTCAACAATTTGCAATTGAGAGCTGAACGTGAATTTGAATTGGGCAAGTTGTGCATTAATGTGTGGGGCGAAGCTATGTTCAATTGCTATGGTGTAGCGCGAGATAATATTATCCTGCCTATAGGCGAAGCTGTAGATCAAAAACTCAATGGTTGCATAGGTGTAGGCATTTATTTTTGCGATGAATGGTAAGCCATTTACAAACAATATCCTATATAGTTGATTATTACTACTATGAAGAAGTGGATCGCTTTGGGATTAGCAATAATAGCAGCAGTTTTGCTGCTATTATTGCCTAATGAACCCAATAAACAATATTTTCATCACCAAGGTAATATCTTTGGTACCTATTATAATATCCGCTACGAGGGTCGTGAGGATTATCATCAGCTTATCATGCAACGTTTGAAAGAATTTGATGCTTCGCTGAGTATGTTCAATCCTCAATCTGTAATTAGCCATGTTAATAGCAATGCCAACCTGCAAGTAGATTCGCTTTTTGAGAGCATGTATCATGAGGCTTATGCTGTAAGTCAGTTGTCCAATGGGGCTTTTGATATAACTGTAGCACCGCTGGTAGATGCATGGGGATTTGGTAAAAAGAATCAAGAGCCAAAAATGAAGAGCCATGAAATCAATATAGATAGTATCAAATCATTGGTAGGTTATGATAAGATTTCGCTTATTGATCATCATATCGTCAAGCAAGATGCTCGTATCACACTGGATGCCAGTGCTATAGCTAAAGGTTATGCATGTGATGTGATAGCAGAGTTGCTACGCGAAAATGGATGTGAAAATCTGTTGGTGGATATTGGCGGAGAGGTTGTTTTGCAAGGAGTAAATGATAAAGCACGTCCTTGGCGTGTGGGTATATCTCGCCCGACTATAGATGCTATGGGAGTGGAAAAAGAATTGCAAGAGATCATTGAGAGCCAACAACTATGTATGGCCACTTCGGGTAATTATTTGCAATACTATTTCGTAGATGGTGAACGTCGTAGTCATACCATCGACCCTCGCTCTGGATACCCTGTTCATCATTCGCTATTAAGTGCCACCGTCGTTGCCAGCAGCGGTATGCGTGCAGATGCTTTAGCTACAGCCTGTATGGTCTTGGGCGAACAAGAAGCACTGAAGATGATTCAGCAAACAGAAGACGCTGCATGCTATCTAATCATAGCAGCAGGTGATTCTATTCGAATAAGTTTATCAGATAATTGGAATTATTGTAGTTTGCCTCGGTAGTCGGCCACTACTGTAGCAAATGTATCTCTATATTGAGCGGGTATTGGCTCAGCAGGAGGCGATTGCATTTTCAGAGGATCAATAGGAGAACCATTCTTCCATACTCGGAAATCCAAGTGAGGACCTGTGCTGGCGCCAGAACTACCTACATATCCGATTACTTCTCCTTGGCGAACGTGCTTTCCTACAGCTAACCCTTTGGCATATTTCGAAAGATGCAGATAGGCAGTTGTGTAGGTAGAGTTATGGCGAATCTTTACAGTATGTCCGCCGCCACCCTTATATTGTTTCATCGTCACGACACCATCTCCAATGCTTACTACTGGGGTACCAGCAGGTGCTGCGTAATCCACACCAGTATGTGGCCTAACAACCTTATAAATAGGATGCTTGCGTGCATATGTGAATTTGGAAGATATACGTTTGTAGTTCAAAGGAGCCTTCAGAAATGCTTTACGCAAGCTATTGCCTTCTGCATCGAAATAGTTGTGTATTTGACCTTCTTCAAACCAAAATGCTTCTTGCCATGTGCGAGCATGATAGAAATTAGCCGCATAGATACGTCCAATACCAATACGCATACTATCTACATATTGCTCGTCGTAGTACACACGAATGGAGTCGCCCTTTTGCAAACCAAAGAAATCAATGGTCCATGCATAGATATCGCTTAATTCCAGCGCTAACTCTACGGGTAGATCATTGCTAACCATAGCATTCCATAGGCTTGATTCAATCACTACTTCTGCTGAACGAGGTTGATGCGTAATGGGCTTCTCAAAGCGTTCTACGTGCATAGAATCAGTCAAATGCAATACAACTGCTTCTCGGATGCTGGGTTGATAAATATAATAGCATAATTGTTCTACTCCCGCTGTGTCTTTCTGGAAGAAAGCATAATATGTTTTACCTGGACGAATGCTGCGCACATCAAATTCGGTGCGCGGCATAAGTGTTATGCCATTGATTTGTTGGCGAGTGGCTCCTAAACGATTGAGCATGCCTCCAAGTGTTTCACCGTCCTTTACTACGCAAGTATCAATACGAAACGAATCAATGGGTAGTCCATATTCGTAACGAACAACAGGCTCTTGAGTTCGTTGCTCATTGGTGTTGGTTTTAGCGCATGATGCAAAGATTACTGCTAATACGCTCAATATGTATATATACTGCTTCAATCCTTTAGGTACTAAACTTGAGAAATATTATGCATTCTTTTTAGGATATTTGCGTACCCATGAATTCACTTTGAGCTGTATTACACCGAGCAATGCTTCAGAGAAAATACCTCCAGACATCTTGCTGGTACCTAAGACACGGTTGACAAAGATGATAGGTACTTCTTGAATCTTAAAGCCGCATTTGTATGAGGTAAATTTCATTTCGATTTGGAATGCATATCCTTTGAAACGAATTTTGTCTAATTCGATGGTTTCCAATACCTCACGACGATAGCATACGAAACCCGCAGTGGTATCATGTACTTGCATGCCCAATACAAAACGCACGTATTTACTAGCGAAATAGGACATCAATACGCGTCCCATTGGCCAGTTTACCACGTTCACACCACTCACGTAACGGCTGCCAATCGCCACATCTGCCCCTTGGTTGGCACATGCATCGTAGAGTTTGAGCAAGTCGTTTGGGTTGTGCGAGAAGTCTGCATCCATCTCGAAGATATAATCGTATTGGTGCTCAATTGCCCACTTGAAACCAGCGATATAAGCTGTACCTAACCCGAGTTTACCAGCGCGCTCTACTAAATGCAGTTTGCCTGCAAATGTGTTTGCCATCAAATCTTTGACAATAGCTGCTGTGCCGTCAGGTGAGCCATCATCAATAACCAAGACGTGATATTCTATAGGCAACTCCATCACAGCCGTGATGATCGCTTCAATATTTTCCTTCTCGTTGTAAGTAGGGATGATTACTAGATTTTTCATATTTTGTTAGCGTATAATATTCTCGTTGAGTGTATAAACAATACTTGCTTTGGTGCGTTCTAATGGGGTCACAAACAAATCTTCACCAGGCATAATACCTTCTTCCAACAGTATGTCTTTGATGGTATTGAGTGCTATATCTGGCTCGTTGTTCTCGTTGCTCAAGTGGCAAAGAAAGACATTGCGCATTTCAGCGTGCCAGTTTTTAGCCAATAGTTGTCCACAAGTTACATTACTCTGATGTCCTTTTGGTGATAGAATACGTTCTTTTAAATAGGTAGGATATGGACCATTCAGTAATAACTGCTCATCATGATTAGCTTCTATGACGATGTGATTAGCGGTTGCTAAATACATTTCCATGGTGGCATTAGGCTGTCCGCAGTCTGTAGCAATTAAGAAACGTTGTCCCAGATAATCAATCACATATCCCACACATTCGGTAGAGTCATGTGAGATACCAAAGGTGTTAATCTTCATTCCGTTTAACTCCCATTCTACACCTTTTTCGAAATAACGCTGCGAGGTGCGTAGTTTCTCACGCACACCATAATTGCGATCAATGCCGTCATGAATGGCGCGGGTGGAGTAGATGGGTAGGTGAACACGCTCTCCTAATGTACCTACGGCACGGATATGGTCGGCATGGTCATGCGTAATCAGTACACCCATAATGTTAGCATAATCCAACCCCATCTCACGTAGGTTCTTCTGAATCGTGCGTGCCGAAATGCCAGCGTCAATCAAGATACCCCATTGATGGGTACCGAGATAATAGCAGTTGCCACTACTTCCACTGGCAAAACTTCTGAATATGAGTTGATTATCTGTCATTTATGCAATGATTATTCCAAATTACACCAATTTGACCTGCAAAGGTACAAAAAAAAAAGTATATATGCAAGAAAAATGTATTTATTGCGATAAAAATTTGGTAACAATAAAAAAATATTGTACTTTTGCAAACAAATTATATAATTCACTTCATATGCAACGACTAAATTCTAACATACTGAGCATTGGAATCACCCTACTACTGGCAATCGTAGTGGTAGTTAGTTCGCTGGTTACCAGTCACATCGTAGAGCAGTTGGAACAGGAAGAACATAAAAAAATCGAACTTTGGGCAGAAGCGACACGACAATTCATATTGGCAGGCGAGAACGAGAACATAGACCTCCTTCTCCAAG
>CAMEKM010000075.1 GCA_945921355.1 uncultured Bacteroidales bacterium | reverse complement strand
TCATGTCGTGGCTGTTCACAATGGTACAAATATTATACTCTTGCGTGATGTCTTGTATCAGTTGGTCAATCACCAAACTGGTCTTCGGGTCCAGTCCCGAGTTAGGCTCATCGCAAAATAGATACCGTGGGTTCAACGCTATCGCTCGCGCAATCGCCACGCGCTTTTGCATACCACCACTAATCTCGCTTGGCATCAGCCCAAAAGCTCTCTCTGGCATGTTCACACGTGTCAAGCAGAATCGTGCTCTCTCCACCATCTCTTCCTTGTCCATCTGCGAGAACATTTCCAGAGGGAATAGCACATTCTCCTGCACCGTCATACTATCAAATAATGCCGCTCCTTGAAACAGCATTCCCACTTCTCTGTGCAGCATCCGCACCTCTTTCTCCGTCATCCCTGCCAAGTTCCTTTGAACAACCTGCCCATTACCAATAGGCGCTTGCGCCGCCTCATGATCTCCCTTCCCTTTTGGGAGGGGACGGGGGTAGGCTGTGTCAAATAATATCTCCCCTTCATCTATCTGGTGAAGTCCAATCATCGATTTCATCAGCACAGTCTTTCCGCTTCCCGACTGACCGATGATCATATTCACTTTTCCGTCCTCAAAGTCCGCAGAAATATGGTCCAGCACCACATTTCCGTCAAAACTCTTTACGATATCCTTAACCTGAATCATAATTCAAAATTCTTAATTCAAAATTCTTAATTCAAAATTCTTAATTAAGCATAAGGTTCGTCAGCACCACATCCATCAGCAGCACCACAATACTACTATTCACCACCGCTTTCGTACTTGCCTTACCTACTTCCAAGGCACCACCTCTCGCGTAGTAGCCGTAGTATGACGCCATACTCGCAATGATAAATGCGAAGATCACAGTCTTGATAAACGAGTACCACACATAGAACGGTATAAACGCATACTGAATACCCAGCAGATACTCCGAAACAGGCAGCACATTCGTGATTGCACTAATGCCATAACCGCCCAACAAACCTGTGAACATAGACAGTGTCACCAACAATGGCATCATCACCATAAACGCCACTATCTTAGGCAGTATCAGGTAGTTAGCCGAGTTGACACCCATGATTTCCATCGCGTCAATCTGCTCTGTGATACGCATCGTACCAATCTCCGAAGCCATGTTACTGCCCACCTTACCAGCAAGCAACAAGCACAAAATCGTACTTGAAAACTCCAGCAAGATACAGTCACGTGTCACCAATCCTGTCGAATAGGCTGGCAGCAATGGATTCTCAGTGTTCAACTTTGTTTGCAAAGTCATAATCGCACCCATAAACACGCTCACAATCAGCGTGATTAGTATCGATTCTAAACCTTGCTTACCCATTTCTTTGCTCATCTGACGCCAGAACATACGCCATTTGTCTGGCACACGAAACACCTTGCCCATCAGCAAGCAATACTCACCTATGCCATAAAAAAATCTCTGTATCATGATTCCTTTCCTTTAATCTTTAACCTTTCACCTTTAATCTTTAACCTCTCACCTTTCACCTTTCACTTTTCACCTTATACCTTATACGATAGTATAAAAGCGCGCAAAGGTACTAATTTTTTTTGATTTATGCAAACAAAATGCAAAATCTTTCAACAAAATATGCAATTGCTCATTATATTCAATATAGTTACATAGCAATCAATGCGTTATCTTTTACTTGTCTTTCCGCTGTCAATTACGTACCATACACGTAGGATATACGTAGGATATACGTAAGATATACGGATGATATACGTAATATATACCTGTTACTACCCTAAGAGCAACCTGACTCCATCCTGACACTATGCTCGCGCGCGCGTACATATTTTTTTACTCCTCTTGTTTTGCCGTATCATGATTATTTACTACCTTTGCATGCAAATTGGTGTAATATGCGCCTTTCACATTATTTGTATTAGTCATGGATTGGTTAAATAGTTTATTTTTTGGTACAGGAGTGCCTCACTCCATTTTCATTCTCACACTGGCTATCGCTGGTGGTATTTCGTTGAGCCACCACCTCAAATTCAAGGGTATTACATTGGGTATTACATGGATACTTTTTTGTGCGATTGCTATGTCGCATTTTGGCATGCATCTTGACCCGATGGTCGAGACTTTTGCCAAGGATTTTGGACTGATTCTCTTTGTCTATTCCATTGGTTTGCAGGTCGGTCCAAGCTTCTTCTCATCGTTTGGTAAAGGTGGTATCAAACTCAATATACTTGCTTTGTCCATTGTTCTGCTTGGCTGTATCACAACCTATGTTATTTCGCTTCTTTCGGGTGTGGATATTGCCACTATGACAGGAGTCCTTTTTGGTGCTGTCACCAACACACCTGGTCTTGGTGCTGCTCAGCAGGCTTTTACTGATATCATGGGCGTGTCCAACCCCAATATCGCAAGTGGTTATGCCATGGCGTATCCTTTGGGTGTGGTTGGAATAATCGCTGTTATTCTGGCTATGCGTTGGTTCTTCCGAATCAAATTGGATAAGGAAGAAGCGCGCGTAGCGGCAGAAAGTGAAGTGCAGAAGGAAGTTCAGTATATGGACGTGCTGCTCACCAATCCACAAGTCGAAGGTGCGCATATCCGCGACTTAAGCCAACTCGTGCACATGAATCTCATCGTCTCACGACTTGTTCGCCCTGATGGTGAGGACGAGTTGCCAGATGTGGACACCGTTCTGCATGTTGGCGACCGTATTCGTGTCGTGGTTGATAAGGAAAACGAAAAGAGTGTCCTGCTCTTGGGTATGGAAACGTCGTTGCCAACCGACCATAAAGCCCATGCACACTTGGTTTCCCGCCATGTTATAGTGACTAAGAACGAACTCAACGGCAAGCGTATTGGTGACCTCAACGTCCGCGCAACCTACCATGTATCCATCACGCGCATTCGCCGTGCGGGAATAGAGTTGCTGGCAACGCGCGACCTCTACTTGCAATTGGGCGACCGTATCACAGTCGTGGGCGAAGAGCGAGCTGTGGACAAGGTAGAAAGCCTCTTTGGCAACTCTACCAAGCGACTGGACATCCCCAATCTTGCGTCTATTTTCTTGGGTATTGCCTTGGGTGTACTCGCTGGAGTGGTGCCTATTATGTTACCTGGCCTTGCACAACCATTCAAACTCGGTATTGCTGGTGGCTCGCTCATCATAGCTATTCTCATGAGTTGCTTCGGACCAAAAATGCACATCATCACTTATACTACCAGTAGTGCCAACCTCATGATTCGCGAGATTGGTATTGCCATGTTCTTGGCGGCTGTTGGTTTTGGCGCAGGCAAAACATTTATTCCTACTTTACTTGATGGAGGTTACGTCTGGATTGGCTATGGCGTAATCATCACTTTGCTGCCGCTTCTTCTTGTGGGCGTTGTTGCGCGCTTATGGCTCAAGTTAGACTATTTCACGCTGATGGGACTATTGGCTGGCAGCACTACCAACCCTCCTGCTTTGGCGTATGCCACCACTATTTCTTCTGCCAACGACCGTGCAGCGGTAGCCTATTCTACGGTTTACCCACTTACCATGTTCCTCCGCGTGCTAACGGGACAACTAATGATATTATTATTCCTATAATAGAATGACAATGAAGCGTTACCTCTTTTTGATAATTACTCTTTTCCCGCTCTTGATTTCGGCAGAAGTCATCACGATGGATTTAACTACAGCTACCGATATGGTGTCCAATCCTATTACGTATAGCACGACATATGGCGATGGCTACTATGATTGTACCGACGTATGGGATAGCACATACAACGACAGTGGCTTATGCCAATTCATCTATACCAACGATGCCCGTTTTATGCTCTCGCACTTGCCCAGTATGACATCTTACGGAGGCATGAGCTGGGAGGGATTCACCCTGTCAAAAGTATCACAAGATACGGCCAATGTCTTCGGCTGTGTAGCCAATGGCGGTTTGAATGGAGTAGGTACACCTTATATAATAGGCTACTTCTCGGACTGGGTAACAGAGTCGCAAGGTTTCTCTTCCAACATCATTCTATTTGATCAAGAGTATTATCCTGAGTATGTGTATATTTGCCAAAATAGCAACACGATGGAGGCGATCGCTAATGGCAATGTCTTCAATGCACGTCTATTCACCGAGAATGATACACTTGCTTTGATTATCAGCGCCTTGAATGGTAGTTTGGAAGAGACAAAATCCCTCACCTACTACCTCGCTGTCGATGGCGAGATGAATAGGGGCTGGGTAAAAGTTCCCCTTGCTGCTTTGGGCAAAACATCGGGTTTAAGTTTCCGTATGATGACTACGGATACGGGCGATTTTGGAGCCAATACCCCGCTATACTTCGCCCTCGACGCCCTTACCGTCAACACCGAACAACCAACAGCTGTCGAAAACCTACCAGTACTGCAAGAAGAAGCAACAAAAATCTGGTATCAAGGATATGTGTATATGCTGCGACAAGGCACTATATATAATTTGCAAGGAACTAATTGTAGCATGTTTGAATAGGGAAAGAGGAACAGATATTGTGTTTTAGAACACAAAAGGAAGATTTTATTTGTTTGATTCAAAAACTTTTTGTACCTTTGCACCCGATAAATTATGCCAACTTTAAAAATACATTCAATATGAAAAACGAAGAACTCGAAAAAGTATTGGCCATTGCTGAGCAATGGACCAAAGAGCCTTATGATGCTGACACCCGCGCTGCGGTCAAAGCCATGATTGAGGCAGAAGACAAAACCGAACTCATTGATAGTTTCTATCGCACCCTCGAATTTGGTACGGGCGGTCTCCGTGGCCTTATGGGTCCTGGTACCAATCGTATGAACAAATACATCGTGGCACAAGCCACACAAGGCTATGCCAACTACCTCCTCAAAGTACAACGCGAAGGCGGTTTCACCACCCTCAAGGGCGACACCGTCAGCGTCGTAGTAGGTCACGACTGCCGCAACAACGGTCGCCTCTTTGCTGAGACCGTAGCTGCGGTCTTCGCTGCCAATGGCATCAAGGTGTATCTCTTTGAGAGCCTCCGCCCAACACCAGAGGTTAGCTTTGCTATCCGTCACCTTTCTGCACAAGGCGGTGTGAACGTGACAGCAAGCCATAATCCTAAAGAATATAATGGATACAAGGCATACTGGGAGGACGGTAGCCAAGTGCTCCAACCACATGACCAAGGTATCATTGACGAGGTGAACAAAGTGACCCTTGCTGATGTGAAAATGACTGGCAATGAGCATCTTATCGAGATCATCGGCGGCGAGATGGACTACGACTACATGCAAGCTGTTAAGACCGTCATGATTGACCAAGAGGCCATCCTCCGTCAAAAAGACCTCAACATCGTTTATACCCCTCTCCACGGTGCAGGACGCCAAATCATCCCAATGTGCCTTCGCTCTTGGGGATTCGAGAATATCCACGTAGTGCCTGAGCAAATGGTCATCGATGGCAACTTCTCTACCGTACAAAGTCCTAACCCAGAGAACGCTGAGGCAATGACTATGGGTATGAACCTCGGAACACAACTTAACGCCGACCTCGTAATCGCCAGCGACCCAGATGCCGACCGTATCGCCATCGTTTGCCGCAACGACAAGGGCGAGTGGACCATCATCAACGGCAACCAAACCTGCATGATGTACTGCTACTACATCATCAACAATATGAAGAAACTTGGCAAACTCCGCCCTGAGCACTACCTCGTTAAGACTATCGTTACCAGCGAGTTAATCCGCAAGATGGCAGACGCGCAAGGTGTGACTTTGACTGACGAATATACAGGCTTCAAGTGGATTGCCAACCGTATCCGCGAGTGGGAAGGCACACGCAAATACATCGGCGGTGGCGAAGAGAGCTTTGGCTTCTTGCCTTATGATGCAGTGCGCGATAAATGTTCGCCTTCTGCTATCTGCCTCATCTGCGAGATCGCAGCCTATGCGAAGGACAACGGTATGACCCTCTACGATTATCTCCTTAATATGTATATGGAGTATGGCTTCCAACGCGAGACTACTATCAATGTCGTTCGCCCTGGTAAGTCTGGCGCAGAGGAGATTCAGGCTATGATGGTTAACTATCGCCAAAACCCTCCTATGGAGATTGCTGGCGAGAAAGTCATTAAGTCCAAAGACTTCAAGACCCTCGTTCAACGCGAATTGGTGAATGGCGAGTGGGTAGAGACACCTATCACGATGGCACTCAATGCCACCAGCAATGTGCTCCAATACTTCACCGAAGGTGGCATGAAGATTTCCGTTCGCCCAAGTGGTACAGAACCAAAGATTAAGTTCTACTTCGAGATCCCTGCCGAGATGCCAACTCCTGCCGACTACGACAAAGCCGTAGCCGAAGCAGAAGCCAAAGTCCCTGCTATCAAAGCAAGTCTAGGTATTTGATAATGTCATAGATTGATTACTAAATATAAACAGAAAAATATTTTGCCTATGAAA
>CAMEKM010000074.1 GCA_945921355.1 uncultured Bacteroidales bacterium | reverse complement strand
GGGATTACAATTGTTGCTGCAGAAATATTTATTGCTGCAATGGCAACCATCAGTAAAAGAGTAATTTTTTTCATACTGAAATTAATTTAAATGAATATTAATGTTTATTTTGTTTTATCCACATAAAAGCGTACAAAGGTACAAATAATTATCCACATATGCAAAAAAATTTGCATTTTTCCGTAAAAAGTTGTACCTTTGCAGCCAAATACTACAACTATGGCTAAAATTCTTGTTATTGACGACGAACGTGCGATTCGCAACACCCTCAAAGATATCCTAGAGTTTGAGGGGTACAGTGTCGATGTAGCGGAAAATGGTCGCATTGGGCTTGAAAAAGCACTAAGCACTACCTACGACCTCATCTTTACCGACATCAAGATGCCAGAGATGGACGGCATGGAGGTGCTGCAAACCTATCGTCAAACGACGGTGCAACAAGGCAATGAGGAAGCGCCTATCGTGATGATTACTGGGCATGGTTCGGTGGACAACGCCGTCGATGCGCTCAAGAGTGGCGCCTTCGATTTCATTCAAAAGCCATTGGATCTCAACCGATTGCTCCTCACCACCAAGCATGCGCTCGACCACAAATCACTTGTGCAAGAGACCAAGGTACTCCGCAAGAAGATTAACAAGCGCAACCAAATGATTGGCAATAGCGATGCTATTTCGCGCGTACGCGCAATAATAGACAAGGTGGCTGCCACCGAAGCACGCGTGCTCATCACGGGTGCCAACGGTACGGGCAAAGAAGTAGTAGCGCACCTCATCCACGAGAATAGCACCCGTGCCAAAGGTCCTTTGGTGGAGGTCAACTGTGCAGCTATACCCAGCGAGCTCATCGAGAGTGAACTCTTTGGACATACCAAGGGCAGCTTCACCAGTGCTATCAAAGACCGTGCAGGTAAGTTCGAGCAAGCCGACGGAGGCACGCTCTTCCTTGACGAGATTGGCGACATGAGCCTCTCTGCACAAGCCAAAGTGCTACGTGCGCTGCAAGAGAACGAGATTACGCGTGTCGGCAGCGACAAACCCATCAAGGTCAACGTCCGTGTCATCGCTGCCACCAACAAGAATCTACAAAAGGAAATAGCCGAAGGTCGTTTCCGCGAAGACCTTTTCCACCGCCTCAACGTCATTCCTATCCATGTGCCCAGTCTCGACGACCGCAAAGATGATATCCCATTGCTAATCAACCATTTCAACGAGCTCATCTGCTCCGAACAAGGTTGGCGCACCAAGGTGTTTGACACTACTGCCATCGCCAAGCTACAAGAGCGCAGTTGGCATGGTAACATCCGCGAACTCCGCAACGTGGTAGAACGCCTCATCATCCTCGCTGGCGACACCATCACCGACCAAGATGTTTCTGACTACGCCTAACACATGCTCCATGCCATTTCCATAATCAACTACAAGAATATCCGTGAAGCGCAACTCAGCTTCTCGGATAAACTCAATTGTTTCATTGGTCTCAACGGTCAGGGCAAAACCAATATCCTTGATGCTATCTACTACCTCAGTTTCACCAAATCGGCGTACAACACTATTGATAGCCAGAACATCACCCACGACCAAGACATGGCGATGATTCAGGGCACCTATCACCTCAACCGCCACCCAGAAGAGGAGGTCATCACCTGCGGTATCAAGCGCGGGGTGAAGAAGCAATTTCGCCGTGGCAAGAAGGACTACCAACGCCTCATCGACCATATCGGGCTCATTCCATTAGTCATGGTATCGCCTCAAGACAGCGACCTCATCTCCGACGGAAGCGACGAGCGACGCCGATTCATTGATGGTGTCATCTCGCAATACAACCGCCCCTACTTGGAGCATCTCACGCAGTACAACGCACTGCTCAAGCAGCGCAACGCATTGCTCAAGCAGCATGCCGAAACGCCCTCCGATATGCTCCCCATTGCGCTCTTCGAAGTGTTGGAGTTGAAGCTCACCGAGCACGCACTACCTATCTATCAAGAGCGCCTACGTTTCATCGAGCAGTTCACCCCCTATTTCCAGCAAGTCTATTCTGCCATCTCCGACAACCAAGAGCAGGTACAACTCTCCTACACCTCGCAGCTCCACGAACGCGACCTCATGCACGCGTTCGCACGCACGCGCTCGCGCGATATTATATTAGGTTGGACCTCACAGGGTATCCATAAGGACGAACTCGAGATGTCGCTCGGCGCATATCCCATCAAGCGGGTAGGCAGCCAGGGGCAACAAAAGACTTTCTTGCTGGCGCTCAAACTCGGTCAAGCACTCTTCCTCAGCAACACCCAAGTACTCAACCAGCAACCTATCCTACTCCTCGACGACATCTTCGACAAACTGGATAACCAACGGGTTGAGCGCATCATACAATTGGTCAACGGTCCTGATTTCGGACAGATTTTCATCACCGACACCGACCGCCAACACCTCACGCAATTATTGGAAGATGCTCCTCATGAACCACAAATCTTCCATGTTCACAACGGCGAGATATACAAAAAATAAAACTTTTTCAACATTTATTTGCATAATTCAAAAAAATGTTGTAACTTTGTCGGCTTTTTGAGAACTACGCGCATCTGCGCATAATTATAAATATCATGAATAAACCCTTATATTACGCCTTTGTCGGCGGATTAGTACTTTTTATTGGATTGTATATTCCCTTCACATTCGTAGGGGAACATGGCGGTAGCTCTGCATATACCAAAGCTACCGATTATTCTTTTACCAATAAAAGCAATCCTGCAGCTACATTCTTTTCATCATTCCGTTCTGTGGCTTCTATGCCCTACGTAGCATCAAATAGTGCAAGTAGCCACACTGTTTCCACCTCATGGAACCAGCATGCATCAGCCAAGATGGCAACGCCGTTCAGTTTCAATACCACCACGTGGACACCAACTGCGCCCAAAATGTTCGTCGATCAAGATTTCGGCGGCACTTTTGTCGCTGCTGTTAATGCAGGACAGACCTCTACTGCTACCTCATTGGCTGCTGCACGCCCTGTCGTACGACGCGCTAACAATAGCACCAGTGCCCCTGTGTTCGCACAAGCAGCGAGCAAAGCACCTGCTATGCAAGCTCCACGCTATACAGCGCACCAATCCATGGTGCAACAGCCATTTAGCAATAACTTGCCAAGCGAGTCCAGCACCTCTTTCGCAGGTAGCACCCCTGATGGCATCTCCAATCGCAAGAATGGCTTTATCACACCAAGTGACCCTAACGTCTCGCCAGAGTCTCCTGTGGGCGAACCATGGATAATGCTCATCTTTGCTGCCGTAGCAGCATTGACCATCACCCTGCGCAAACGCTTGCACAAGGCGCAGGCATAGTGTATTAGTATCCCGTTGTATGCCCCTTGTATGCCACGTAGGATTATTGGAACCTCATTGGAAACTGATTGGAACCTCACCGAAATTTCACTATAGTATCTCCGTAGTATCCTCATAATATCACTATCCGACCAATCCCATCAATCCCACCAATTTGACCAATCCGACCAACAAAATAAAACTAACAATCGCAAGGAACCACCCCCTAACAGCAAAAACGCCTCGAAAGGAATATAACATAGCAAACTATCGAGCATGTCAGAAGAAACACAACATATTGACATACAAATAGAGACCACGCTACTCTATGCGGATGTGTGCCAAATCATTGATGACACACGCAGTCGCATAGCTGTTTATGTAAACTCCGAAATTTGTCATACCAATTGGTTGGTGGGCAAGCGCATCAAGGAAGATGTGCTCTTCAATCAACGCGCGGAATATGGCAAACAAGTAGTTAAAGGGCTTTCTATTAAACTGACCGAAAGATATGGTGCTGGTTGGAGTTTATCTACCCTACAACATTGTATACGTGCTGCGTACACTTTTACGGAGGATGAGATTCTGTACGCGGTGCGTACACAATTCAGTTGGACACATTTAAGAACTCTTTTGAGCATCTCCGACCCATTGGCACGCCAATTCTACATGCAGATGTGCCAGTACGAACACTGGAGCACACGCACACTTGAGGAGAAGATCGATAGCCAACTCTACGAGCGTACTGCCATCAGTCGTCGCCCAGAAGATGTGATAAAACAGACATTAGAAGATACCGCAGAAAAACAGATATTGGTTCCAGATTTAGTATTCCGCAGTAGTTATTTTTTGGACGCATTGGGCTTGCCAAATAGTTTCTCCGAGAAGGATTTGGAAAGCGCTATCCTTTCACAAATGCAAGAGTTTCTTAACGAAATGGGCACCGACTTTGCTTTCCTTGCTCGCCAAAAGCGTATTACTGTGGATGCTACAGATTATTATATTGACTTGCTATTTTATCATAGAGGGCTCAAGCGTCTTGTGGCTATTGACCTCAAATTAGGCAAGTTCAAACCAGAACACGAAGGACAAATGCGATTGTACTTGCGTTATCTCAACCAAAACGAACGACGTGAGGGCGAAGAGTCGCCTATTGGACTGATTTTGTGTTCAGAGGGTAATACTGAACATGTTGAGTATTTGCTTTTAGAGGAAGATAGTCCAATTAAAGTAGCGCAATACTATACACAATTACCCGATAAGAAACTACTTGCAGAGAAATTGCAGCGTGCAATTGCTATTGCACGAGAACATTACATAGAAAACAAATAACCAACCAACATAAAAGCAAAACCACCCGAAAGGGACATAAAAAGTATAGCGGCATTTATCCCGAAGATACCCTGAAGATACCCCGAAGATAGGGCACTGGTCATTGGGTTGACCTCTGCTCACAAAGAAAATAACAACTCCGACTAAAATACAAAAATCATGAATAAAACAGTTACAACTTACGCCGAGAAGAAGGCGAAACAATTTCTTAACCTATTACAAGGATATACCAAAGGTATACGATTTACTACCATCCTCATGCTCCTTCTAATGGGAGTTAGTAATGCGTGGGGAAAAACCATATATTTATACACCAACGGAATCGGTTGGCCTGATAATAGTGCTAAGATATGGGTACATGCATGGGGTAGCGGAAAAAATACTGACGTGCAAATGACAAAAATTAAGGATAAATTGTATAAGGCAGACATTTCAGATGCGGATACAAAAGTAATATTTTCCAGAACACAATCAACATCTACAGGGGTTGGTGATAAAGAATGGAATCGCGTGGGAGAACAAAGCCTTAACGATGAGACTCCTTGTCTAAAATTGACAGACTGGGGTACTGGCACCTGGGGAAAGATATCCTATGACGCTCACATTTACCTTGATAATAGTGTTGCCAATTGGAGTGAAGCAACCAAAGAATTTATAATTGGTCATAGTTCTTATTCCAATACATACACTATGACTAACATCTCAAATACAAAATTGTATTACCTTGCTTTTTCGGATATCTGGCATGGATATTGGGACTATGGATTTATTGGAGTTGACACACATTGGGGAGAATATAAAGACAAAGATATCACTAATCGTATTAAAGATGCGACTAAAAGGACAGGAACACGAGGTGATCAAGTTATAAATGGGACAAAATTATTCGTACCAGAGAATGCTAATAATGATGCTGTTTTAACAAAAACTGATTTAACTGGTTATTCATCCTTAAACTACACCCAAACCGTTCAGCAACACTTATCCACTGATTGGGAAAACAACTATGCCGCTTCAACCGAAGCATTAGCGACAGTTACAGTATCTTCTTACGAACTAAATTCAGAAAGCACGACAACGAGCAGTTCTGGCACCATCGTTTCGGGCAGTTCAAGTGCGACATGTTCTGCAGCCCGCACCGCAACAGTGACATATACCGTATCTGATGTGAAGACAGGATACACATTTGTAGGTTGGTATGATGGTACAACAGAAAAATCCACAAGCACCACCTACAGTTACAACGCAACAGAAGCCAAAACTATTACCGCTCGCTTCATCCCATATAACGTTAACGACTACCGTTTAGTATATATAGAAAGCAAAGTGTTGGGCAAAACACCATATACCAAGTTTCACCCTGCTCAATCCATTCGCGGAATAACAGAAGGAGATAAATTAGATACTGTATCCTTCTTTATCAATAAGACTAAAGGCCAAAACCCTGCTATCTTATTGCAACGATGCACCGCAATCAATGGTCATTCCATCACATGGCAAGACATTGCTATTCAATATATCAATGGCAACAATGGTGATAACCCTACTGTAGCTTTAGCTCCTGCTAAAAAATCAGCAGAATTATACATCGGCTACGGTTGCCCCGCTGTTACAAAAGATGCAGTTTATAATTTTGTGCTTGAACAAACCAACACAGGTTCACATCAAGCACAAATTCTTGCAGAAAACACCCATCTATACGAAGGCAACTATTATATCCGTACTGATGGTGCCGCTGGTGGGTGGAACAATTACAACACCAATCCCGACAACATTATGACCTACTCACAAACTGCACTTAAGCATGGAAAATACGACTACTACTTCTGTGAATGGATGTTACAAGGGAAGAACGTCAAATATGTGGTTGCGAATGATTATAGCTATTGCGTATCAGACACCTTGACTACAGATGATATGGTTACCGATGCAAATGGCAATCTAACAGCTAATGCTAACGTGCGTTATACATGGAATAGTAGCACCAACGCGTTAAAACGTGCCTATATCAATGGTTCGAGT
>CAMEKM010000073.1 GCA_945921355.1 uncultured Bacteroidales bacterium | reverse complement strand
TGTATGCACCTTTCTCCTTGTCAGCGCAGTTCTCAGCAGCCACAGCGATTGGGCTATCTTTCAAGAGTTCTGCCACAGTAGCCAAGTGGATGAAAGGAGTGCCGATAACTACGGCGCATGATGGGTTAACAACTTGATTTTTCAATTCGGTAGCCAATGCTACACCTTCTGGCAGGGTCATGTTCATTTTCCAGTTGCCTGCAACCATTTTTGTTCTCATAATTCGTTATTTATTTTTTAAGTTATACTTATCGATTACTACTCCATTTTGCACCACAATCACTCCTGGATTGGCGCGGACGATGGTCTTGAGTGTGACAGGGTCGCATGTGCAAACACATTCGCTTAAACTTGGATATTCCAATCCCAATGCTATTATTTCATCTGTACCAGAGCCAGTCAAGATATATCCCATCGCCTCACCATCTAACAATGCCTCCACTTTTGCCATCTGTTTTTTGTCAGCTTTAGCAAGGTCATACATCACCACCAACGTCACGGGTTCTTCGCTCTCCAAGATATCCCATGTGATATCCTCATAATCTGCATTCATAATTTCAAAATCATGGATAGGTGGCTCATAGCCTTTCTTAATGAGTTTCGACTCTTGACGTACGAATGTCCATGTGCTGTCGCCCTTTGGATAGTTTTCCAGTGTAAACGTCTGCTCTACGCCGTCTTTCGCATATACAAACGAAAATTCATACTGATCGGGCTCTGCATCTTCTGGATACTCCATTAGTGTAGGTATGTGATTACCAATCTTATACGGACGGAAATCTGCTATTGGTAGATGCTGTTTTGTCCATGTCATAAAGGCGATAGCTGCAGCAATAGTCGTCGTGGCAATCACTACTTCCATCCACCAACTCCATAGCGGACGAACACTCTTGCGTAGCCCTACTAACACGATAGCCAATATGATCAGCACTACATTCTTCCAGAATGTTTGCCAGTTAGTCAGTACAACGGCATCGCCAAAGCATCCGCAGTCGCTTACAGGATTGGTCAGCGCAATATACAACGTCAGTGGTGTCATTGCACAGTAGAATGCCAACGCAATCCACGATGTCCATTTGGTACGTACATTCAGCACCATGCACAAACCCAATAGCAACTCCAATATAATCAGCCCCCAAGCAGCCACCTCGGCCATAGGCAGCAAGTCGGTAAAGAAACCTCCAAAGGCCTTCAAATAGTCTTCAATCTTATATACCGTACCCAATGGGTCAATAGCCTTGACCACACCAGAGAATACAAATACCACACCTAGCAATGTGCGGCAGATAGCGGCTATAATTGTTTTAATTTGCTTCATTCTCCATCAATTTAATCAGGTAGAAAACTGCATAATTCAGCATATCGAAATAGTTGCCATCCGCGCCTTCAGAAATCAATGTTTGATTATCATTGGCAGTAATTGACTTATTGCGATTGATTTTCGTGAGAATAATGTCCGTTAAACTAGACGCAAACATATCTCTCCATGCTTCGCCATAGTCGTGGTTTTTCTTGAGCATCAGTGCTTTCGCCTCTGCCATGTAGTGGTCGTATAGTTCAATAGCACGCTCAGCGGTTATATCCACAGAATCGGCAAAGCCTTCATGCAATTGTATCAAACCGATGATGCTATAGTTCACAATAGCCATCATCTCGCCTTCAATACTCTCGCCTACCATATTCACACCTGTTTGTTCAATCTCGCGAACACGTTTAGCCTTGATAAATAACTGATCGTTAACGGTTTGGGGACGCATGATGCGCCAACTTGGACCGTAGTCCTTCATCTTCAGTTCATAAATTCTGCGGCATTTACTTGCCACAATATCAAATTGCTCTGGAGTTTTCATTATTGCTTGTTGATATAAATCTTTGTTGAATTGTCGCCTGTGCGTTGGATGTATATGCCACCAGCAGGTACGTCAAACGGACGATTGTCGTTTGACTGCTTGCTATCCACGAGGCGTCCCATCAAATCGTAGAGAACTACAGTTTGTTGTGTATTCAAATTCTCGATACTTGTAATCGTGGTGATGATCTCAAACTGCACTTCTACCGCATCGTCCAAATAATACTCTTGCGCTTCATCCACAGGGCGAATCCATAGGGTGTAAGTTCCGTTCGCGAGATTAGCTAAATACACATTGGTAAAATCGATGATACCATTTGCTGCAACCTCCCCGTTGGCATTGGTCACTTTCACGTGGAAGTAAGGTGCTTCACTTTCGAAGTTAAAGAACACAGTATCTTGGTTGGTCGTCACTTGCAAGTTCTTGATGGAATAATCCACCTCTGGTTGCTCGCCTGCGGTGTGTTGGTACACATATCCCTTGATCTCTGGTGTATTGCCCATATAATTTTGCACCTGTCCATATATAACCACTTCATCGCCCAATGCAATCTCATTGCCTGTTGTGAAGCCTGTGTTATTCAGCCACTTGGTGTTGTAGCAGTAAAATTGATTCTCTGTTGTACCGTCATCAGATATGTCAAATCTTGCGCTCTTGTATTGTATTATCTGTTCAGGCGTATTGCGCATATTGGAGATAATTCCACTCACAAAATACGACATATCTGTCACATCTGTATGGCTCAATGCCTTAGTCATTGCCAATGCGCGAGAAGCAGGAATCGTACTAACCAATTCGGTGGTCACATAATTGTGATAGTAGTAATATTGGTCTTTAGCAGTATCATACATATACCAATTAGGTTTTGCTATAGTTAGGCTATTGTTTAGTATTTCTCCATCTACTTCTACGTAGTACTCTACTTTTATCTTCCCATCACCTGCATCTGTAATGGTCAAATGCATATCTTCGATGGTATGTTGATAACATGCTTGATAATAGCCTATCGCATACAACCCACCCGCATCAATAGTACCTACAGCGCCACTATTTTGGCTATCTAATACGTAAGAGCCAACTACCGAAGTGGTACTTCCACTATTGAGTCTAAAGCGCAATAGCACCTCGTTGTCTGATTCATAATCGCTCCAGAAGTAACTAGAATACAAATCAATTTTCCACACATTGCTTTGATCTACGTTTGCTACGTCAATAGTAGTTATGGCAGCTACTTCTGTAGTACCTCCGCCACTGCCATTATCTTCACCAAACGTGATAGTGCTACTGGTCACTGTCATAGGGAAGCGTACGACTCCTTTACCTTTGACCAAAATAGGTTGGATAACATCGGCGTTATCGGTATAGCCTACTTCCATTTCGTAGGTACCATTAACGATGCTATTAGGAATAGCAGCAGAAACAGCAATAGGTTCTGAATAGTAATAACCTGTTGGCAATTCAAATGTACTAATAGGTACTGTTGCAACTAAATTATCACTTATATCGTAAACATAATAACTCAACGTTCCCGCTGCGGTAGCCATACCTGAACTCATAAATTCATCCAAACTCACTGCCACTTTTGCATTGCGACTAATCTCAGTACCAGAAGTCATGGTCAAAGTTTTCACAGTCACTAATGGTGTTGCCGTGCCCCCTTTGTCGGGTTGAATACCTGTGAACACCTCTACACCCTCGGTGAATGCCATATCGCTTGCGCTACCGCCTGTGCCTTGCTGTGCTGGATCGAGTGCTGAAAGCGCAAAATAGCCATTCGATATACCGTCCCAACCCCAGTTAATATGCAGATAACCATCGCTTCGGATACCGTCGCACACAAACGCGTGCCCTTCTTGATTCTTGGTCGCACCGCTCACATACACGGGGTGCCCAATTTCCAAGTCGGCAACAATCGCATTCAGAATATCCTCCTCTTTCATATAGTCTTTGGGCAAGGTCTTTATACCTTTATCGTAGTCAAAATATGTTCCCAGATTCGCTAACGCAACAGATGATGCAGCACCACTACCATCTGGGTCATAATCCATATCTGCTGCTACGCCCACATGGTACATCAGTGTTGCCACGGCATTGGCTTGAGTACTATTGTAGTTGTTGTAATAATAGGGTAGCATATTATTCCAATCATAGGTTGTCGCACCAAAGTTAACACTGAGTTTCAACTTGTTAGACTCCGAAGTGTACGTTTTACTGCCTGTACCTTTGGTTGGATATTTGTGCACATACATAATCTGACTGATTGCGGTCGCCACACAACCAGTTACACTACGCTTGCCACCCACTGTCGGACATAGGTTATTATACGGTGTGTCCTGTCCCCATTCCACATTGCCCAAGATAGGTGCAATGGTCGGATAGGTGGTAGCTGCTGCGCGTTTACTGCGAGTCAGTGCCACTTGTCCTGCTTTCAGTACGGGTTTGTTGGCTTCGTAGCGAGCCAATTCATCAGCATACATCTGCAACCAAAATTGCATATTTTCAGGGATGTTTGTCGCATCAAATCGACCATTGTCCGAGTATCCCAACACTGCACGCGTATCATCGTTTGCCGATACCAATACAAAGCCTTCTTGCCCATTAAACGCATACACTGCAGGCTCGTTATCTGCCTGTGTCTGCGTATATGCTATTGCCACAGGTGCTGTCACGGCATCTGCCTTTTCTGCTTGTTGCATACGACGAACAGCAGGTGTATTCTTGCTACTCAAAAACTCACTTGCCACACATGCTGCCTGCTCTGGTGTGCGTGCCCAAACAGTTATACAGCACAGCACAGCACAAATTAACCATAATTTTCTCATATCACTAAACACTAAACTCTAAACTCTAAACCTTCACATATATCGACTCCAAATTCCGTGCTTTCTCATTGATATCCAATCCGTAACCGATGATAAACGCAGGCGGAATAGCCAATCCATAGTATTTTGGTTTTACATCTTCATAGCGCAGCGATTCGGGCTTGTACAGCATCGATGTCAGTTCCACTGATTTTGCTCCCATCTTGTGCAATTCCTCCATAAATGCATGCATGGTGACACCCGTATCCACAATATCTTCAATCACGATTACATCGCGTCCTTTCACGTCCACTTGCAGCGGAATTAGCATATTCACTTTGCCTGTCGTTTCTGTTCCCTTATACGATTTCATGCGAACGAAAGTGATTTCGCAGGGTAGGGTGATACGTTTCATCAGATCTGATGCGTACATAAATGCGCCATTCAGCACGCATACAAACAGTGGCTCTCGCCCAGCGTAATCGGCATTGATTGCTGTTGCCACACGAATGACTGCTTCTTGTATCTCATTTGCCGAGATACTTTCTGCAAATTCCATTCCTTCGTACTTTACCATAAGACTAATTACCGTTTCAAGTTGGATATTTCAAAAACCGCTACAAAATTACTACTTTTTTTTGAGATATGCAAATATATATACTGCAAATAAAATAATTTTCATTCTTGTACTTATCTCAACCAACTTTCAATGTCATTTCAATCTCTTTTCAATCCCTTGTTAATTACGTAACATATACGTAACATATACGTAGGATATACGTAGGATACACGTATGATAATCGGGTTAATAACCAGAGAACTCCGAACCAATCTGCTACTATTTCGCTGTATCTTCTCAATGCTCAATAATATACTTTCTATCTTATTATGCTATTATATTTTGCGATTTTACACCTCATTATTCTATTCAAATATAGGTCAATTCTTACGAAAAATACCTCACTCCTTTATATTCGTATGCAAACGCGTGCAAAAATTTGCACGTTTCAAAGAATTGTATTAATTTTGCACCGTTTTTTGGCTTTTTTGATTACTATATGATTGTTGTAATCTTAAAAAATGACATAAAAACACAAACAAACGATAATAACTTAAAAACGATAAAAATGTTACTACTGTCCACTAAAAAAAGAACTAAGTAGTTATAACTTTTAGAGGACACTAGTGTGAAAATATGAAAAAAATCTTTACTAATTTATTCTTGCTTGCAACTCTTTTCCTCGCAAGCACAACCCTCTCCGCCCAAACCTACATCATAAATGACGGAGGTTCATATGAGGTGATGACTGACGGGTCTTCTTCTAAAACAAAGACTTTTACTATTTCCAATCCTCGACCATGTGATCAATTAACATTTGATAATGCACAAAAGACGGGGGGGTGGTTCCCAGCAACAGGTGGTGTGACCGTTACTGCGACCTATACTGACGGCACGTCTTCTGATATAGCAAGTAGAAAAGGTAATGGATCCCATTCTATTGATCTCAAGCGTAAAATTATTACATCGTTGAGTTTTAAAGGGACTGGAACTTTGAAAAAGACTATTAGCAACATCAAACTTACCATGTCTTCTTATGCCGATGCTCCTACTGCAACATCGTGGAATCCTACAGCCGTAATCGGCTCTGCTGACGAAACAGCATCTACCACTATGGAATGGTGTAATACATCTCCTTTTACGCTCTCTATGACAGGAGATGTATCACAGTTTACATACTCTATTTCCAATAATGCCTCTGCTGGTAACTATGGTACAGCCACTATTTCTGCTACTTATAAGCACAATGTCGTAGGTACACACAATGCAACGTTGACAATAACAACCGCATTAGGTACACATACTATCAAACTTTCTGGTACTACAACCAAGAAAAACCAAACCATCGCATGGACTGAGGCTTTAACAGGTGATAGTCCTACGATTCCTGTAGGTAAGAAAGTGCAGTCTCCAGCCAATGCGCAAACTGAGATTACATATAGTGTCGCAGATCCTACTATCATTTCTATAAATGAAAATACCTTAACTGCTCTCAAAGCAGGCACCACTACGATCACTGCTACAGCTGTG
>CAMEKM010000072.1 GCA_945921355.1 uncultured Bacteroidales bacterium | reverse complement strand
TTCCTGATATTTTGTCGCATAATGCAACGGTACGTTCGTTTGCTGAGCGCAACGCCGTTAATTCGCCTATTCAAGGTACTGCTGCGGATATTATTAAAATGGCAATGGTCAGTATTCATCACCGTTTGAAGGCAGAGGGACTGAAGGCGCAGATGATTATGCAGGTGCATGATGAATTGAACTTCAATGTGCCGATGGATGAGGTGGATAGGGTGCGCGAGATTGTGGTTGGCGAGATGCAGAATGTGGTGCATTTGACTGTGCCATTGATTGCCGACTGTGGAGTAGGGACTAACTGGTTAGAAGCGCATTGATAATACAAAGCAATCGCGGGGCATTGCCTCGCGATTGTTTATTATTGTATTGTCTTCTTCAGGAAGCCATATTTGTTTTCTCCTTACAAAAGTCTTGATTATAGTACGATGATCCTTCGGGGATCCTATAGGTGACTGTCGGTTGACCGTCGGCTCACCGTCGGCTGACTGTCGGTATTAACAAGGAATTAATAGGGAATTGACAAGGAGTTGATAGGGGATTGATTCGGAATTGACAGGGGATTGATTCGGAATTGACGGGTTTATTCGTACTGTTGGAATAGGAAGTCGTTGTATGGATAGCGTTGGATATGAATGGCTTTGATGCGGTTGTAGAATAGTGATTTGAGTTCATCAATATTCGTTTTCTGGCGCGCAGAAATGAAAATACAATCATCATGTAGTTTAGCCATCCAAGTACGTTGAAGTTCCTCAAGTGATATATTTTCTCGTTTAATTGGAGTGAGATCGTCTTCTTCTTTTGGGGTATATGTGAAGGCATCAATCTTGTTGAATACCACAATACGAGGGATTTGTGCGACCGTTTTCTCCATTTGTCGATTGGTCTTTTGCTTCTTAGACCAGGGTTGTGATTCTTGTATTTCAGTCTGTTTTGTTAGCAATTCGTTGATGGTTTGCTCTACAACTTCGTATTGTTCTTCAAAATTAGGATGTGATATGTCCACTACATGGATAAGCAAATCAGCCTCGCGCACCTCATCTAACGTGGACTTGAAAGATTCTACCAAATGATGGGGTAATTTGCGGATGAATCCTACAGTATCAGAGAGTAAGAATGGAAGATTCTCTATTGTGACTTTGCGGACAGTAGTGTCAAGCGTTGCAAAAAGTTTGTTCTCAGCAAATACTTCGGATTTGCTAATGAGATTCATGATGGTGGATTTTCCCACATTGGTATATCCAACCAGTGCAACGCGTACCATCTTACCGCGATTTTGACGTTGAGTAGCCATTTGGCGGTCAATCTTCTTTAGTTCCTCGCGTAGCAGGGCGATGCGTTGTCCGATAATTCGTTTATCTGCTTCTATTTGCGTTTCACCCATACCACGACTGGTAGTGCCACCACCTCTTTGGCGGTCAAGGTGCGACCACATGCGGGTTAGACGGGGCAACATGTACTGTAAGTGTGCCATCTCCACTTGTGTTTTAGCGTAGGATGTTTGAGCGCGATGGAGGAAGATTTCAAGAATGAGAATCGTTCGGTCAATGACGCGAACGGGTTGTTTGTGGTTGTCCTTAATCTCGTTTTGATTATGGGCATTAAGCGTCTTTTCTATATTACGCAGTTGGCGAGGAGATAACTCATCATCAAAGATGACCATGTCAATGAAATCATCGGTGTCAGCAAATCGTTGGATATATTCGTTGATTTCTTGCAGTTTACCTTCGCCTACATACGTAGAAGTGTTGGGGTACTCAAGGCGTTGTACGAAACGCTTGACGCAGTTGGTGTTGTTGGTGTCGGCAAGAAATGCCAACTCATCCAAGTATTCTTTTGTACGTTCTTCGTTTTGCGTAGGAGTGATGAGTCCTACCAAGACTGCATTTAATTTTCCCATGTTTAATGTTAAATGTTTATAGCGCCACTTGGCAACCGATATTCAAGTTAAGTTTTTGATTTCCCGCTTGCTCAATAGGAAGGATAAGGTTGTTTTTATTTACTTGGTATGGATTGAGCATTAGGTTGGCAAATGCGGTAAGATTAGGAGTAAGTTTGGATGATGTTGAGAAACTCCATGTTTTCTGTAAGTTAAGTCCGATATGACAAATAGCAAAGTTTCCTTGGTAGGCTGTATAAAGGCTCTTGGCAGGCGTCATACCCAATCGGGTTGCCAACAACCAATTCTTTCCCCAAGTAAAATCATACCCCAGTTCGATATAAGTAGAATAAGCACGATGCAAGTTGCCTTGTTGGTCAATATATCCATCGCGTCCGAAAGTGCGGGTGGCGAGCAGTATAGAAAGCGGAATCTTGTCGCTTATGCGATAGGCAATTCGCCATTCGCCTGTTGTTCCACCGCCTCCAGGAACGTAGTTGTGCATATCGAAAAAGCGAGAGCGTGTACCATCTGCGTAATGATCAAAGTAATACATGTGGATGTAATACACGCTCAATCCCCAACGACTAAAGCCGATGGATAAGTCAACTTCGGGATTTATATGTTGGAAAGTCCAATCTGTAGCCCCAACATTCCACCACATATTGGCAAATATGCCAGCATAACTGACGGTGGCATCAGCTTGGAAACTCAATCCTCCACAGTATAATCCTCGCCAAATATAGTTGCTATTGATTGCAGCAGAAGCCGACCAATCAAAGCGAGAGTCGGTGTTTTGAGCACACAGCGATATTGCAAATATGAATAGATGTGCGCATAAGAGAATGCGTAAGAAAGAGTTGCGCATGTTTAATCGAGAATAACGTCGTTCATTTTATTTTCCCAATCCGTGAGTTGTTTTTGGCAGAAGGCGAGTAGTTGTTTTGCTTCTTTTGCCTTGGCTTGGTAGGAGTCCATGCTGAGTGCTTCAGCTTGCTCTAATTCGGTGACGATCTGTTCGATACGTTTGATTGCCTGATCGTATGTGTTATTTTCCTTTGCCATTGAATATGACGCCTATAGTGTGAAACATAATTTTGATGTCGAGGCTGATAGACATGTTTTCGATATATACGATGTCGTAATTGAGGCGACGAATCATCTTGTCAAGTGTATCGGTATAACCTACTTTAATAGGTCCCCAACTGGTTAATCCTGGACGGATTTTGTAAATCATACAGTAGTATGGTGCTTTTTCTTCAATCTGATTGATGAAATAGCGACGCTCAGGACGTGGACCAACAATAGACATTTCCCCACGCAATATATTCCAGAATTGTGGGAGTTCGTCTAATCGGTATTTGCGCATCCATTTTCCTACTTTAGTAATACGAGGATCATCATCTGCACTGAGTTGAGGTGTTGCTTCTTCGGCATGTACACACATGGTGCGAAATTTGATGATATTAAAAGGTAATCCGTGTAACCCGATGCGCTCTTGTTTGTAGAAAACGGGTCCCTTGGAGGAATACCAAACCAATAGTGACAGAATAAGATATAGTGGCGATAAAAGGATTAACATTGTAACAGAAACGATTACGTCAAAAGCGCGTTTGATGCACAGCTCGGTGTCGCTCATTTTGTGCTCCGTGATGTGAATCAATGGTTGATCCGATACCTCATCAATCATTGCTGCGCCTGTGAGCATGTCATAGAGACTAGGAACAACCGAAATTTCTACATTGCAAGGATAAAGTCGGTTGATGAGCGTATAAACATCGTTTTCTTTGCTTTTCGATTTGAAATCCAAGATGACTTCATCGTAAGGTTCTAATTGGTGAGCCTGTTCGAATTGCTCTACCTCATTCATGGAGTGTATTGTATAAATACGCGGTTCATCGTGGTCGAACTTGTGAGAGATATAAGTGACCAACAAGCGTGGGATATAACTGCCTATGAATTGCAAAACAAACAACACAATAAGAGACGTAATATAGCGTTCATATTGTGTGACGGAATCATCAATAATAAAGATGAAGAAAGCTCCGAATGAAATAATCAATGCCGAAATGAAAGTTCGGCGTAACTCGCGCAGATATGGTTTGCGCAACGGACGAAGGTAATATCCTGAGAGGTAATAAATGATCAAACAAGCTATAGGATATGCTATTAAAGGGGTATAAAAATTGAACATAGGAATGAGTACCGAGTCAACAGAAAATACCCTGTCGTCGTATACTAACCAACGAAAAATCAGGAAACTACCCCAAACCAACAAAGAAGAGAGAATATCAACAAGTATATATAGTAATTGTTGTTTTTTGCGTCTGTTCCAAAAGGTCATATTATTATTTACGGATAATAGTTATACGTTCTTTTTCATCAATCTTGATGATGGATGAGGGTTGGTGAATGGTAGTGTCGTTTCTGCGAAAATGACATACATAGTCCACAGTATCAATAAGTTCAGGCATAATGTCTTGAAAAGTTCTTGCAGCAGTTTCTCCACTAAAGTTAGCTGATGTAGATACTATAGGGTGGCGCAGTTGCTCGCAAAGAGCCTTAGTAAAAGGCTCCGAGGTAATACGAATACCTACACTACCATCTTCTGCCAATAGGTTGGGTGCCAAATTTTTAGCTTTTGGATAGATGATAGTCATAGGGCGTTGTCCTTCTGTCGCCTCAAGGAGCATCCATGCTGTCTCTGGCACATTTTCCACATATCCTTGCAATTTGCCAGCACCATCCAATAGCACCAACATTGCTTTACTATTCACACGCTTTTTTATTTCATACACGCGCGCGACAGCCTCAGCATTGGTCGCATCACAACCAATACCCCATACTGTATCAGTAGGGTAGAGTATTACTCCACCTTTGCGAAGCACTTCGAGTGCTTGTTGCAAATCTTCTTTATCGTAGCGCATTTCCATACACGGTGCAAAGGTAATGAAAAATTGGCAAATATGCAAATTTTTAAGGGTTAAAGGCAAAAGGTTAGAGGTTAAAGGCAAGGAGATATATAAAAAAAAAGAAGGATTGTCATCCCGACAACCCAATCTTTACTTAACCTTAAATCTAATACCATGAAAAACACGGTGCAAAAGTACTGCTTTTTTTCATACCCACCAAATATTTTGCTCTAAAAATATGTTTTATAGCATGTTTTTCGAAATTTTGTAAAGTCAATTGTGCAAAATGTGGGTATTTTTGTGAAAAATTTGGTAATTTCAAAAAATAGCAGTAATTTTGTACCCGATAAAATTTGCGTTAATAGGCAATTGGCATAAATTTTGTTCAAAAATAGACAAAAATAATAACTAAATAATCTTTTTAATTAAACAATGAAACAATTAGATTTGACCCAGTACGGCATCGTAGGTACAACCGAGATCGTACACAATCCTTCTTACGAATTACTCTTCGCTGAGGAGACAAAAGCAGAATTAACTGGCTTTGACAAGGGCCAAGAGACTGAGCTTGGCGCAGTTAACGTGATGACTGGTGTGTACACTGGTCGTTCTCCAAAAGACAAATTCATCGTTGATGACGCGCAAAGTCACGACAACGTATGGTGGACAAGCGAGGACTACAAGAACGACAACAAACCTATGTCTGAGGCTACTTGGGCTGTGGTAAAAGACATCGCTATCAAGGAGCTTTCTAACAAGCGCCTCTTCGTGGTGGATGCTTTCTGCGGTGCCAACCCTGATACTCGTATTGCTGTTCGCTTCATCGTTGAGGTGGCATGGCAAGCACACTTCGTGACCAACATGTTCATCCGACCTACCGCTGAGGAGTTGGAGAACTTCGAGCCTAACTTCGTGATCTACAACGCTTCTAAGGCTAAAGTTGAGAACTACAAAGAGCTCGGTTTGAACTCTGAGACTTGCGTAGCATTCAACACTACCAGCCGCGAGCAAGTGATCCTCAACACCTGGTACGGTGGTGAGATGAAGAAGGGTATGTTCTCTATGATGAACTACTTCTTGCCTTTGCAAGGTATCGCTTCTATGCACTGCTCTGCTAACACCGATATGAACGGCGAGAACACCGCAGTATTCTTCGGCCTTTCTGGTACAGGTAAGACTACCCTTTCTACCGATCCTAAGCGTCTCCTTATCGGTGACGACGAGCACGGATGGGACGACAACGGTGTGTTCAACTTCGAGGGCGGTTGCTACGCTAAGGTTATCAACCTCGACAAAGAGTCTGAACCAGACATCTACGCTGCTATCAAGCGCAACGCTCTCCTCGAGAACGTTACTGTGGATGAGAACGGCAAGATCGACTTCACCGACAAGAGCGTTACTGAGAACACCCGCGTAAGCTACCCAATCAACCACATCGAGAAGATCGTTCGCCCTGTTTCTGCTGGTCCTGCAGCTAAGAACGTCATCTTCCTCTCTGCTGACGCATTCGGCGTATTGCCTCCAGTATCTATCTTGACTCCAGAGCAAACCAAATACTACTTCCTCAGCGGCTTTACTGCTAAACTCGCTGGTACAGAGCGTGGTATCACTGAGCCAACTCCTACTTTCTCTGCTTGCTTCGGCCAAGCATTCTTGGAGTTGCACCCAACCAAATATGCTGAGGAGTTGGTTAAACGTATGGAGAAATCTGGTGCAAAGGCATACCTCGTTAATACGGGCTGGAACGGTACTGGCAAGCGTATCTCTATCAGGGATACACGCGGTATCATCGACGCTATCCTCGGTGGTGATATCTTGAACGCTCCTACCAAGAAGATCCCATTCTTCGATTTCGAGGTTCCAACTGCATTGCCAGGTGTTAATCCTGCAATCCTCGACCCACGCGACACGTATGCTGACGCTGCTCAATGGGAAGAGAAAGCTAAGGATTTGGCAAGCCGTTTCATCAAGAACTTCGCTAAGTACACCACCAACGAGGCAGGTAAAGCACTCGTTGCCGCTGGCCCACAACTCTAATCCCCTAG
>CAMEKM010000071.1 GCA_945921355.1 uncultured Bacteroidales bacterium | reverse complement strand
CTTTTGGCCCCTCTGTTCTGGCTGTTTTGGGTACCCTCAACAACCAGAACAGAGGATGTAATATTGTGCTAAAAATTGCGTTTCTAAATGGAAACTTTATAAATTATTTGGTCAATTCAAATAAAAGCAGTACCTTTGCACCAACAAACTTACCCCGCTTCCCGTAGATCAGCGCGCTTAGGGTAAGTCTTTTTTTTATTATATTATGAAAAATTAACTGGTTCTGGTTTCCCTCTCATCTTGAGCGCTTGGAACGAAAAGCATTGGATTAAACCCGAACTGATTGAGCAAACCGAATTAATGCAAGTCAAATTGGTTCTGCATATACTCAATGAAGGTGACACTCAAGGTGGCACTCAAGGTGGCACTCAAAGTGGCACTCAAGATGGCACTCAAGATGATACCCAAGGTGATACTCAAGGGTTAGATCTGGATACTTGGATTGAAAATGAAATTGCTAGCAATCCTAAAATTACTACGGAAGAATTAGCTCAAAAAAGTAAAAAGGGTATAAGGACTATCAAACGCCACCTTGCTAAACTAAAACATATCAACTATGTTGGCAGCGGTTATAGTGGTCATTGGGAAATAATACAAAAGTAATTTTCCATCTCTACAATTTTACTGCAGACTTTCAGCACAATCTTCAGCACTCTAAAACTTTTTTCAAAAAAATACACTCACGCGGGAAGCCCTGTAAATACTACACTTCCCGCGTATTGTATGTACCATTTGACCCTCCAGATTCTCCAATCTTATAGAATATGAACTTAGTGACAAGAGCCATTAAGTACACGCAAAATACAAAATGCTTAATCAGATAAGCAATTTTTATATTAAAATGCTTGTTTTATTAAGCAAAAAGTTGTACCTTTGCAGCGATTTTCAATAAAAGAGTGAATTATGGAACAACTTCAAACACAACATGTACGAATTCTGTCGCATGTGAAAACCCCATTTGAGCGCAGTCTAATGGCACAAATCAATTGGCAATCGCGGTTAATTGCCATTCGTGGCGCGCGTGGCGTAGGCAAAACAACTATGCTACTTCAATACATCAAAAAAACATACGGCTCAAATCCACAAAAGGCATTATATGCCAGCATGGATCATCTGTACTTTTCGCATCACACGCTTCTGGAGTTGGCAGAGGAGTTTTATAAACGAGGAGGCGAATGTTTGTGTTTGGATGAAGTGCACAAATACGAAGGTTGGAGCCGTGAAATCAAAAATATATATGACGGATACCCTGAGTTAAAAATCGTATTCACAGGTTCCTCATTACTCAATATATTAAACGCCGAAGCTGATTTATCTCGCCGATGTGTTAGTTATGACATGCAGGGACTATCTTTCCGCGAATACCTAAGCATTAAGAAAAATATCCATTTGCCCATCCTGTCGTTGGAGGATATTTTGCAGCATGGATTGGAACTCTCACAGCAAATCGTAGATAAATGCAAACCCCTGCAATACTTCTCGCAATACCTTAAGGAAGGGTATTATCCATTCTTTGGCGAAGAGGGTATAGATTATTTGACACAAGTACAAAAGGTGGTGGGAATGATTCTTGAGATTGAACTGCCTCAACTCAGCAATGTAGATATTGCCAATGTGCGCAAACTTAGAAGCCTACTTTCTGTGGTAAGTAGTGGTGTGCCGTTTGCAGTGGACATCAGCAAGATGGCTCAAACGGCAGAATTGAATCGCAATACGATTATTACTTATTTAGCACACTTGCATCGCGCAAAACTACTTAACTTGTTGTATAGCGATACGCTCAATCTAAAACGGATGCAAAAACCAGATAAGATTTATCTTGAGAACTGCAATTTGTTGCATGCTCTTTCGTTGACAAATGTAGAGGTTGGTACAGAGCGAGAGACCTTCTTTGTTAATCAATTGTCTTATGCACATACTGTGGAATATGCTAAGCAAGGTGATTTTGTGATTGATCGTAAGTACACTATTGAGGTCGGAGGAGCGAGCAAAGATGGCAAACAAATCGCTAATGCTGAAAATGCATTTATTGCAGCAGATGATATTGAATATGCTTTAGGCAATAAAATTCCGCTTTGGTTGTTTGGCTTCTTGTATTGAGTTGGATTGATAGCTAAACCTTCGGCACAATCTTCGGCACGCTAAAACTTTTTGCAAAAAAAATACACTCACGCTGGAAGCCCTGTAAATGCTACACTTCCCGCATGTTGTATATACCATTTTATTCCCTAAATTCTCAAATCTTCGGCACAAAACCCCTTCCTCGCCGAAGATTTTTGCAGCATTATTATAGAGGCGCAAATTTTGAAACACAAAAGCCACAGAAAGCCCACAAATCTCCTATAGATGTGCTATAGTGGTCGCCTAACTTGTAGCATATTTATTCACAATACGAGTAAAGAGTTTTTATACAAATCATACCAACAAATCATCGTTTCACAAACTATAACTTGCATATCTGCAAATTTTTCTGTACCTTTGCAGCATAAATTCAGTTAATGTTATGGGACAAAGCGAAGCAATAAAACTTTTTGAGGAGAAAAAGGTTAGAACTATCTGGGATGATGTGCAAGAGAAATGGTATTTCTCTGTAGTGGATGTTGTTGCTATCTTAACAGATAGTGCTACACCTCGTAATTATTGGAAAGTACTAAAAAACAGATTAAAAAAAGAGGGTAATGAGTCGGTTACAAATTGTAACCAACTGAAATTATTGTCATCAGATGGGAAGAGATACCTTACCGATGTGGCAGACCAAGAGCAACTGTTCCGTATCATCCAATCCATCCCTTCGCCCAAAGCAGAACCTTTCAAACAATGGATGGCAATGGTGGCTGCGCAACGGTTGGATCAAATGCAAGACCCAGAACTTTCTATAGAGCAAGCTATATTAGACTATAAGCGTCTGGGGTATTCTGATGCTTGGATCAACCAACGTATCAAGTCTATTGAAGTGCGAAAAGAATTAACAGATGAGTGGCAAAGAACAGGAGTAAATGTGGGTATGGAATACGCTTCTTTGACTGACATTATCACCAAAGAATGGAGCGGAATGACCACCAAGCAGTACAAACATCTAAAAGGACTAAAGAAAGAAAACCTACGAGATAACATGACTAACCTTGAGATAGCGTTGAATACTTTGGCAGAAGCTTCGGCAACAGAACTGTCAAAACAACGCAATCCAAAGGGATTTAGACAACAAACGCATGTCGCAAAAGATGGTGGTAGTGTAGCCAAAGCTGCTCGTAAACAATTGGAAAGACAATTAGGAAGAACAATCATATCAAGCGAAAAAGCTAGCGATTATATTCTTCCGATAGAGTCTAAAAAGGAGTAACACTTGATTACATAACGGAAAAATTGCCAAAATCTTGCACAACTCAAAACTTTTCACTACCTTTGCAGTCTAATTAACAGCAATAAAGAACTATGCGTATACACTTTATCGCAATCGGCGGCGCAGCCATGCACAACTTGGCTATGGCAGTGGCTACCAAAGCAGGATATGTCGTGACAGGTTCGGATGATGAGATATTCGACCCTGCACGTACTCACCTTCTTGAGGCAGGTCTCCTGCCCAAAGAGATGGGATGGCATCCCGAGAATATCACCTCTGATATTGATGCTATTATTTTAGGTATGCACGCGCGTGAGGACAACCCTGAGTTGGTGCGCGCACGCGAACTCGGTATCAAGATCTATTCTTTCCCAGAGTACCTATACGAACAAACCAAAGACAAGATTCGTATCGTAGTTGGCGGTAGCCACGGTAAGACCTCTACCACCTCTATGATTCTCTATGTGCTTCAGCACCTCGGTATTGAAGCCGACTATATGGTGGGCGCACAGATTGAGGGTTTCGAGCGTATGGTGCGCCTCTCTGACACGGCTAAGTACGCAGTCTTTGAGGGCGACGAATACCTAACTTCGCCCCTTGACCTGCGCTCTAAATTCCTCTGGTATCACCCCCATGTGGCGATACTGACAGGTATAGCATGGGATCATATCAACGTGTTCCCAACCTTTCCCGAATATGTGGGCACTTTCCGCAAATTTGTTGATGGAATCGAAGAAAACGGTACATTCATCTACTACAAACACGACTCTAACTTGTGCGAGATAGCCTCTCACGCACGACCAGATATCAAACAACTTCCATACGAAGCATACCACGGAAATGTGGATATGAAAATCTTTGGTAAGCACAATATGGAAAATTTGCAAGCAGCTGCTTTTGCTTGCCAGCAGATTGGCGTATCGTTGGATGACTTCTACCGCGAGATTTCGACCTTTACGGGAGCGAGCAACCGCCTCGAACTGATTGATGAAATAGGTACAAATGTAGCATACAAGGACTTCGCTCACTCTCCAAGTAAACTCCGTGCCACGGTTAATGCAGTACGTGAACGTTACCCCGAAAAGCAACTGGTGGCAGCCATGGAGTTGCACACTTTCTCCAGTTTGATGGCAGACTTCTTGCCTCAGTACGAGGGCTGTATGGAGAATGCGGATGTGGCATTTGTATATTTCAATCCGAAAGTGATTGAGCACAAGAAACTCACACCTATCACCGCCGAAGCTGTCCGTGATGCGTTTGGCACGAAAAATGTAGAGGTATTCACGGATAGCCAAATGCTGCAACAACGCCTTCGTTCCATTAGGTACGAAAACACCGCACTTTTGATGATGACTTCGGGCACTTTCGATGGCATCAACATCCCCGAATTTGCTCGCGAACTGATAAGTAACGACACCACACCACGCTAAACAATTCTACACAACACCCCTATGGACAAACAAACTCAACGTGATTACCTCTATATGCGCATGGCGCGCACATGGTCAGAAAATAGTTATTGCATTCGCCGCAAAGTGGGAGCAATCTTAGTCAAAGACCAAATGATCATCTCTGATGGCTACAACGGTACACCCAGTGGCTTTGAGAATGTGTGTGAGGATGAGAATAATGTGTCTAAGCCCTACGTTTTGCACGCAGAAGCCAATGCCCTGACCAAAGTGGCACGCAGCAATAATAGCAGCGAAGGGGCAACTCTCTATGTAACCGCTTCGCCATGTATGGAATGTGCGAAACTCATCATTCAATCGGGTATCAAGCGCGTAGTCTATGGCGAGAAATATCGCATCATGGACGGCGTGGAACTCCTCGAACGAGCAGGAGTGAAAGTAGAATTTTTACCTGACCAAGAATAACGTAAAACCAACAACGCGAACGGAGTGAGCTATTAACGCTTTAGCCATCAACGCGAGTGGAATGAGCCAACAACGTGAGCATAGCGAACAAAAAAGAACTATGAAAAAGTATTTATTCCCAACCCTGACCATTGCCTGTCTGTTGATAGGTTTCCTTATCGGAAATGCTGTGTCCAATAAGGTGAATGCGCAACGCTTTTTTATTCAAAACGGTCAACTCTTTCAACAACCCGAGTCAAAAGTAGATCAATTGCTTCAGTTGATGAATCAGGCCTATGTCGATGAAATAGACGTAGATAGTATTACTGAGGATGTCATGCAGGAGCTTGTCAAGCGCCTTGACCCACACTCTGCCTATATCCCTAAAGAGGATTTGGAGATGGTGAATTCCGAACTTTCCGCATCTTTCTCTGGCATTGGTGTGCAGTTCTCTATTCAAAACGACACCGTACAAGTGGTGGCTGTCATTTCGGGCGGTCCATGCGAAGGCGTGGGTGTGTTGGCTGGCGATAAGATTGTGATGGTCAACGACTCGAACTTTACGGGCAAAACGATTACCAATGAAAAAGTGATGCATGCCTTGCGTGGTCCTAAAGGCACCGAAGTAAAGATTGGTGTGATGCGAAGTGGTTCGAACGAGGTGTATGACTTTACTATCACCCGTGGCGATATTCCTATTCACTCGGTGGATGCTAAGTTTATCATCGAAGAGAAAGGACAAAAGATAGGATTTGTACGTGTGAATCGGTTTGGTGAGAATACATATGATGAATTCATTTCTGCCATGGCATCGCTGAAGGGACAAGGTGCCACTTCGTATATTGTGGACTTGCGCGAGAACTCAGGCGGATATATGGATCAAGCTATCAAGATGGCTAATGAGTTCTTGAGCAAGGGCGATATGATTGTCTATTCAGAAGGTCGTGCTTATCCTCGTTATGAGGCAAGAGCTAACGGTTCGGGCCGATTCCAACGAGAAAAATTGGTGGTACTGATAGATAATTTCTCTGCCTCAGCCAGTGAGATTTTCGCAGGTGCTATGCAGGACAACGACCGCGCTACTATCATTGGTCGCCGCTCGTTTGGTAAAGGACTAGTGCAACAGCAGATACCATTTGCTGATGGTAGTGCCATCCGTCTGACTGTGGCCCGCTACTATACACCATCGGGACGCTCCATCCAAAAACCATATAAGATGGGCGGGGGTGAAGACTATGCAATGGACCTCCTCAACCGCTTTGAGCATGGCGAGTTCTACTCGGCGGATAGTGTACAAATTGCCGATTCCACCGTATATTTGACCAAGAAAGGACGCATAGTACGTGGTGGTGGCGGAATCATGCCAGATGTGTTTGTAGGTCGAGATACAACACTCTATACACCATATTTTAATCAAGTAGTCAATCGTGCTTATACGTATCAGTTTGCGTATCAATACACCGATCGCCATCGCAAGGAACTGAGCACATACAAAGATTGGCAATCGCTGGAGAAGCATCTGCTGAAAGCGAATTGGCTCGATGAATTCGTAGCTTTTGCCAAGGAGAAAGGTGTAGAACCTAATCCCGAACAATTGGCGAAATCCAAACCATTGTTGGTGCGTTTAGTGAACGCATATATCGTGCGCAATATATTGAA
>CAMEKM010000070.1 GCA_945921355.1 uncultured Bacteroidales bacterium | reverse complement strand
CACAGCTGTAGCAGTGATCGTAGTGGTGCCTGCTTTGAGAGCAGTTAAGGTATTTCCATCAATAGAAATGATAGTAGGATCTGCGACACTATATGTAATCTCAGTTTGCGCATTAGCAGGTGGGGTTATGGTCTTACCCATAGGCAGTGCAATATCACTGCCGCTCAAAGCCTCAGCCCAAGCGATGGTTTGGGTTTTCTTCACGCCAACTCCAGATACTGAGATAGTAGCAGAGCTAGTACCATCTGAGATGGTTATTGTACCTGAGTATTCACCTGTGGAGGTAGGAGCAAAATAGATATTTATGTCATACAAATTGATATCTCCAAGTGTACCACCACCTGCAGGAGTGCTAGAAGCACCATTAGTAGAAGCACAAGCATTTGCACCTACGTTGAAGACATGATCGCCTTGGTTGGAAGAAGAGCCAACACGGAAAGCTGCATTGTTGCTTGTGATGGTTATATTGCCAGCAGTCAGGAATGAACGGAGTTTGACTGTTTGTGCAGCTGAGACATTTCCAATGGTAACATTACCAAAGGATTTAGATTCTTCTTCTTTTCCATAACCACCGTCAGCAAGAAGGATATGCTTTTTGAGAGGGAGTTTGATGTTTTTAAAATATTTATTCAAAGTTACTCCAGTTGGTGCATAAAATTTCAATTGTGTAGTATTCTCATTGGAAAGTGTTAATGAATAAGAAGTATAACTAGTATTCAATCTTTTTGAAAAAATGGCACTTTGCTCTTCTCCATTAACAATGGGAATTAACTGCAAATTTCCTTGTCCTGCTGTTTGTCGTCTAGCTTCAAATGTTAGATTCCCCAAGGTAGGAGTAAAAACATTGAATGTTTTAGAGCCATAAACGGAAATAGAATAATCATTGGCATCATACAACGAATACCATGTATCACCATTGTAGGTTTGGGCGGAGAGGGAAATGCTTGCAACGAGTGTCGTTGCAAGCATAAAATATTTTAATAATGATGTTTTCATAATCATATTGCAGTTTTATGAATTATTAATCAATGCGATTACCTTGTGCGTTGTAGGTATTTTGACCTTTGATGATTACCAATTGACCATTGATGATACGTTTGATAGCCTTTGGTGTATTGGTTTGGATGTTTTGGCAATCAGTATGGATCTCAGACTCAACAATGGTGATGAGGTACGAAACAGACTCAGCAGGGAGAAAGTTAGCATATTCATCTCCAAACTCGTCCACATATGTACCATCTTGTGTAGCAGTAAGATTGACTTGACCTATTTCTAAGGCAGTGAACACTCCCTCTTCAATTGATGCAATCAAATCATTGTCAAGGATGTAGGTAATAGGCAATCCACTAGATGCTACAGCATTGAGTGGCAATGATTGTCCCATTGGCACGATAACAGGTACTTCCAATTCCCAAGTAATGGTTTGAGATGCTTTATTGACATGTACTTCTACTTGGAAGTCAACTGGCTTGAATGACTCTTGGTCATCTGGAGTAAAGCGTACGTATTGCCAATCAGTACCTGCATTTGGCATAGCCAAAGAATCTAACCAGTTGAATGTACCAAGTACAGATGCCTCACCACCTTCGAGGAGTGACTCGCCTATGGTTTGACCATAAGTGATGGCAGTAGCAGTTGGGTAGCTAACGATTATTGGTTTACCTGGGAGGATAGTTAATTCACGTGTAAGGGTATCAGCGAGGTAGTAGTCGTCTTCTTCCGCATAAGCGGTAATAAGAAGTGTACCTCCATGAAGGAAATAGAGCACGTTGTTTTCTGTGATGTGTGCGAGTCCCATGTCTGATACCTCGTAGGTAATTGTAGTTTGAGCAGAAGCGGTCAATACAATAGAATCGGTAACGGTGATATTCTCGAAGCTATCGTTCCAGACGATAGACTGTGCAGACTTGTTAATAGTTACAGCTACAGTACCATCTACTGGAGCATAGTAGTTGGCATTAGTAGGTATGAAGCGCACAGCGAGGTCGTATGTGCCAGGAACGAGTGTTTGGTTGAGTTCGGTGTTCCACTCGAAGTTACCTTCTACCTCTGCTTCACCACCGATGAGCATGTCGGTTGTGAGGGCTTGTGCATATGCGATAGGCTCAACAGTTGGCCATGTAGATACTATAGGTTGAACAGCATTGATGGTAATGTCTTTGGAAGCAGTAGCTTGCTCGTATTTCTCAGATTCAACGGCTACAGCAGTAAGAGTGAATTGACCATATTTATTGATAACCAAGTGATTATCCTCTGCATATGCGATGGTAGAGTCAGAAGAAGTGTAATAGATTGATGTCTTAGCTTCTGCTGAAAGTGTGATATTATCGGTAGTGTTGATATTAGCCAAGTCTTGCTCCCAAACGATGGTTTGGGTATTGCGATTCACTGCTACATTTACAGGGATACGCACTTGTTTGCCACTGACTGCATCAGCGATAACAATCTCATCTGTGATAGTACCAATTTGAGTTGGCTTAATAGTTACTTGAATAGTAGCCGTACCAAAAGCACCGCAATCATTACCTAAACCTGTTGTAGAAAGTTGGACATCATCATGCGTATTAGAAAGCATTACTTCATCCTTCATATTGGCATAATTGATAGTAATGTCTTTCGTAATGATGTCCCCAATAATTGCATTTTCAGATATAGAAGAAACAGATGTTTCAAGATATTGCGCAGGGGTAACCACTACTGCGTTGATATAGTGATAACCTTCTCCTCCTTTTGGGCGCACAAAACGAATGTGAGTAGCACGACGGTCAAGAGCGACAGTGAGCGAGTTGTAAGTTCCTACGGTAGGAGTCACTTCACTACCAGCGATGTCAGACCAGTTATTTCCGCCATCAATAGATTGTTGCGCTTTGATAGAACCATTGTAGTATTTTATACCGAACGTCCAATATTCTCCTTTGTGCTGGAAAGTTAATTGTCCTGGTACGCCAACAGAAGTATTAAGTGCGATTGCTCCTTTGGTAATTTCGTTGGTATTCATTTCAAAGAACTCAATCTCAGTAGGATAGTTCAACAGCAACACATCATCGCAACCTGTAGAAAGTTGACGCACTTTAACAGGAATAACCACAGATGCTTCTTCATAGTTCTCATCTCCTGCTATATGAGCAGTAAGGGTGGTTTCTCCTTCACCAACAATATTGAGCACATTACCAGAAACGGAAACTACATTGTTGTCAGCACTGGTGTATGTGAGGAGGGCGGTACGCTCTTCAGAATAGACCTTTTCATTATGTTCTGCGTCAACAAGCAAGTGAACAGTAGCACTTAATGTAATCTGTTCGTCACCTATTTTTAGACGAGTAAGGTTGTCATTCCAAGCAATTGTTTGGATGGTTTTATTGGTAACTGTAAATGTTTTTTTATCTGAAGCACCAAACCATTCATCATTTTCTGCTACAGTAGCGGTAATTTCAGCAGTACCTAAACCAACCGCTTGCAAAGCCGTACCATCATTGATGACCTTAATAACAGTATCATCGCTTGTGGCATATGTTACAGTATTTCCGCTATTTGCTTTTGCGGCGTTCTCTATAATCTTGCCTTTTGGAAGTTTTGTTTCGGACAAGTTCCAAGTGATGGACGCATTTTTCTTGGTTGTAGTACCAGAAAGTTTGATAGTATATGTACCTAATGCGGTTGTTATTGTCAACGTTGCATTGTGTGTACCTACGACATTGTGCTTATAAGTAGCAGAAATAGTGGCTGTACCATAGTTACCAGCAGAGGCATTATTGGAAATAGAGTATGTAAACTGTGATACATCTCCTGTCATAGAGAGCGTAAAAGGAGATGTATTACACCATTCCATAGTGGTAGAAGCAGATTCATCAGGAGAGCCTACAATAGCAGTAGGAGCAGTCCACTCTGTTGCACTTGGCGCATCTGCATAGGTAGCCATAGTTACTTTGACGTTTCGAATAGTCCGTTTATAAGAGCCATATCCATTATAAAAACGTATTTTAGATGTAGTCAAATCTATATCGTAGGAATAAGAATGAAACTCATTTTTACCTGATGGCATTATAGATTCAATAGTTTTCCATTCTCCATTGACATATTGTTGAACGTCAGTTTTACCTACTGCCGTTGTATTATTTCTTGATATCTCGAATGATAGTTTGGCACCTGGTCCTGTTAAAGCAGCCGGCTCATATATCACCTCCTTCCCCACTAGTGAATAAGATAGAGTTTTCTCAATTGGAGCATCAAGCACATAATAGGTTTGGGCGGAGAGGGTTGTGCTTGCGAGGAAAAGAGTTGCAAGCAAGAATAATTTAGTAAAAATCTTTTTCATACTATAAAATGTTTTTAGTTAATATTCCGTTTCTTAATATTTTGTGCTGTTTATTAAGATTTATAGTACTTAATACATACAGTACAGCACGAAAAACGGTGCAAAATTAATACAATTCTTTGAAACGCGCAAATTTTCGCACGCGTATGCGTACGAATATAAAGGAGTGAGGTATTTTTCGTAAGAAAAGGTATGTTTTTAAAGTAACTATTTCTCTATGTGCCTCTTAGACTGATTGGTTTGCACATAGAAGATGTATATAGCACACATCATAGATAGCAGTAAAGCGACATCCCATCCCTCGCCTATTGGCAAGTCGGGTGTGCCTGGAATAACCGCCCTTTGTCTGGGTGATATACGAGCAGGTTCAGCAGGTTGCTCTGTCAGTGTGCCTCCTACAATGTCAGACGCTACAGTTCGGACTGTGCCATTAGCGACGAACATAGGTGCCGTGGAATAAGTACGAGAGGGCGTATAAGAGGCTACATTACGTTTGACAAATCCACTTGTGCTGAAGAATTGGAGTTGAGCTGTTGGGTGCAATCCTCCTGGAGAAGTAGAACGCATTTTAACCGATGATGTAGTATATATGGGAGCAGCCTGCATAGGATTAGCAGCCCATACATATAGGATAAGTAGGGTTACAACTATACGGTTCAAAGTATTATAACTAAACATATTCATCATTTACAAACAAACTTATAGGCTTGGTTATTCAAGCGTAATACATATACGCCCATTGGCAAATGGGACAAGTCTAAAGCATATGGCACAGAAGGTATCACATTAGGCGCCATGATACACATACCACATGCCGAATAAATAGCCAAGGTGGTATTAGCAGGCGCGTCTGCCACATGCAAGGTCTTTCCAGTAAACCATATATGTGAAGAAGCAGAGAGATTCTCAATATCAGTAGCTACCCCATCTCCGCCCGGTATATTACCCGCATCATCGGGATTCAGCAATAGTATGAAACGCTGGTTATTGACTGAATTGGGTTGTGCATAGAAGGTATATTGCTCTTGCTCTGCCAATGGGATAAGGATATCTTGCTCGATATCATACAAATACATTTCTTCGCCTACGAGCGATGTGAAAGTAAGCGTATATACAGCATCGTCACCCGCAGCGAAACCGATATAGGTACTATCCAACTGATTCGTGACAGAAATCTCCATCTGTCCGTCCTGCTCATGGGTATAGATATTCGCCTGTCCATCTGCTAAGATATTTTTGGCATCATATCCATTGTCGTAACCCTTTGTAGCATTCTCGTGCTGAATGACATACATACGATCTGCGCCACTATTATCGCTATTGACTTGGATACGTACGCGCATAAAGTTTTGGTCTTGCTGCTGTGGCGCACGCATTGGTCGATTCATGTCAGCGGATGTGCTGGTGAATACGTGTTTGTTGTAGTCAAGATGAATGGTTGCGCTCTCATTTGCTACGACATACACTCCCTGCATCGGTGGGATAGTGGTTTGATCCATGCTGGCATCTAATAGAGCAGCACTGCCAGGTGTGATAGCGAAGTATTGTCCTGGCGAAGAACCATTCACAATACTCTCGTCGCCTCCTCCATCGTTTTGCCAATCATTCCATGAGCCCGAATTGAATAAATAGAAGGTTTGCTCTACGTCTCCGACAATATCCACTCCCAATTCAAACTTAGCTAAATCAATTGGTGCAAGATAACTATTCACGAACAAGTTGCTGCCATCCATGCCGCTTGGTGTTCGTGTTAGTTCTATCGTATGGTTGTCAAAAACAGGAGTAGTGGTGATGGTATAGGTATCATTGCCCGTAGTTGTGCGTGAGATGGCATAGCCAACAAATGGAGCCATTGCAGTAGTGGCTTTTACCCATCCATTTTGTTCGCTCCAATGGTAGATTAACATACCCTCGTTGGTCATGCTCATATTCGCTCCTGGTGCGCCAATATACTGCCACACCTCGTCACGCGGATTGCCTGATTTGCCACGCGTGGTATAGTTGATAGTGACATTGGTAGGTATGGATTTAGCATCTGGATTTATGCGTAGGAATCCGACACCTTGCGTGTTGTTGTCGATTGTAAAATTATCTTCAGTAGCGCCAACGATGCCTCCCTCTCCAACTGTAAGACCACCTGTAGGAGTAATATGAATAGCGCCACCTGCATTGATAGTCATACCTAATACTTCTACAGCACCATCAGAAATTTCAATAGGAGCAGTGATAATCACCGAGTCTTCTGCATTGGGCACGCGGTTGAGATTCCAGTTGGTAGGTGTGCTCCATGATTGGTCAGTACCTCCTACGAAAGTAGGTGTGTCATTGATGACAGACTCCACGATTGTCACAGATACAGTGCCATCTACTGAAGCATAGTAGTTGGCATTAGTAGGTATGAAGCGCACAGCGAGGTCATATGTGCCAGGAAGGAGTGTTTGGTTGCGTTCGGTGTTCCACTCAAAGTTACCTTCTACCTCTGCTTCACCACCGATGAGCATGTCGGTTGTGAGGGCTTGTGCATATGCGATAGGTTCAACAGTTGGCCATGTAGATACTATAGGTTGAACAGCATTGATAGTAATGTCTTTGGTAGCAGTAGCTTGTTCGTATTTCTCATCTTGAGTAGCCACTGCTGTGATAGTCACATGACCATGCTTGTTGATTTTTAATACGTTGCCTTCTGCATATGCGATGGTAGAGTCTGAAGAAGTGTAATAGATTGATGTCTTAGCTTCTGCTGAAAGTGTGATATTATCGG
>CAMEKM010000069.1 GCA_945921355.1 uncultured Bacteroidales bacterium | reverse complement strand
AAGATTGGCAACCATGTGAATATCCAAGACGGCTCTGTACTGCACACGCTCTACGAGAAATCTACCATCACCATTGGCGACTATGTGTCGGTTGGACATAATGTTACCATTCACGGTGCTGATGTCCACGACTATGCGCTCATTGGCATGGGATCAACCCTGCTTGACGGTGTCGTAGTTGGCGAAGGTGCTATTGTGGCGGCAGGCTCCTTGGTGCTCAAGAATACGCAGATTGGTCCATACGAAGTATGGGGCGGCGTACCAGCTAAGTTTATCAAGAAGGCTGATCCTGAGCAAACCAACGAGATCAATCGTAAGATTGCGCACAACTATGCAATGTACGCTAGTTGGTATAAAGAAGAAGATAAATAACGAATGAAACGAATATTTGGTATTAGTCTGTTTGCATGCCTAACAAGCACTCTTTTGTTTGCCCGTACTCCTCAAGAAGCGGCAAACATCGCTAGTCAATTTATCCAGCAATCACAAACTGCTCCTATACAACGCTTGCAGCGCGCTGCATCCGCCATTTCCACACAGCATCCTGTCCAACTAGTATATACAAAATATCAAGCGGACAATACACCTGCTGTATTTGTCTTTAAAGACCTACAGTCAGATGGCTTTGTGATGGTTTCTGCTGAAGACAACGCACGTACGATCTTGGGCTATAGCGATCATGAGAGTTTTGATCACACGGATATTCCTGAAAATATGCAGTTCTGGCTCACAATGTATGCCAACGAATTGTCACGCGCCAAAACTATGACATCCCATATTGGAATCAGGCGCGTAGGCGGAGCAATCAATGACCCATTACCAAATATCGAACCTATTTTAGGTGAAACCATATGGGGACAGGGTAAACCCTTCAATAATCTGTGTCCCATCATCAATGGCGAACGCAGTGTAGCTGGTTGTGTAGCCACAGCCATTAGCCAAATCATGTATGCCCACAAGCATCCCAAAATGGGTATAGGTAGCAATTCATACAATATAGGCAAAGAGATTCATATCAGCGAAGACTTCTCACAAACCACCTATAATTGGGAGCAAATGCTACCTAGCTACAAAAAACAATATACTGAAGCAGAAGCGAATGCTGTGGCAACCCTGATGTACCATACTGGTGTAGCATCATTCATGAGTTACCACCCACAAGGTAGCGGAGCTGTTTCTGAGTGGGCCATGCAAGCACTGAATAGACATTTTGGCTACGATGCTGCTGTCCAACCGCTACTCAAAGATTACCTACCAGAATACGACATCTTGACGGTTGTTGCCACAGAGTTGCAAGAAGGACGACCTATATATATTAATGGCCGAACCACCAACGACGAGGGACACGCCTTCGTATGCGATGGCATTCATGCCGATGGATATGTGCATATCAACTGGGGATGGGATGGTAGCGGCAACGGTTTCTATGCCTTATCAGCACTTGATCCTGGACAACACGGCATAGGTGGTAGCAGTTCCAACCTCGCCTTCACGGAGGAGGTGACTCTGTACACCAACATTCGCCCTGATCAAGGAGGTATATCTCAACCATTTATATATGCTAGAGCAACCAAAAAAAGTAATCACCGAATCGCACGCAACGACAAGGTGACCTATTACATAGAGAATATCGGTGATGCTGGTACAGCCGATATTAGTGGTTACGCAGGCTATTATATCTATGATAATCAGCATACATTGGTCGAAAGCATCTCATTACAACGAATCAAATTGCGTCCTGGCTATATCTATACAGAGATGAATCTATCATCCACTATTGCTAACAAGCTGCCCAATGGCGAGTATTACCTAGTTATAGCATGTGAAGATGAGCAACAAAACCAATACCCCATTCTACTACATGGACAGGGATATCCGCAGTATGCATTTACGCTAACCAGCGACTCTATATTCTTCGATGTCAAAGATATACAGCCACCTACCACTATGCAGGTCGATTACATCAACCTATCAGGAAGCCAACAATGGCAAATGGATCTATATTCTCCTGAATTCTGGGATACTACAGCCCAAGACGAGTGGTTAATACGTTGCACCTTTACGAGCAATAGCAACACCTCCATTATTGGTAGCTACCAGCTTAGCAAGACCAATAATACGCCTGGTCATATCAACTTGGCTGGAGCAGTTTGTGCCATTGGTAATGCCAACGATTGTAAGCAACATACCATAAGCGACATACAACTCACCTTCACGGAGCAAGACTCCGCACCGCTTTCCATCCAGTACTCCCTTACATTCAATGGGCAGACATATCAAGGCCTTTTACAAGCTCCAACTACTCATTGGTATCAAGAGCAAAATGGTGAGTATCAAGACTATACCAATGCCATTACCTACCAAGTAGCTACTCCTATTGAGGCGTCTAAAGCCATTGCGTTGAGCCGCCAGTATGCCTATCCTCAGACTTCTCCTATCGAATATCTGGTGGCAGGAGGAGTGGCTATGATTCACCATACTCCTGAAGAGATTATCGAACAGCAAGCTGCCTCTTTCGATATTTCCGACGATAGTGATATCGCCAACACCCTCGCCTGCACCCATATGCTCTGGCTCAATAATGACTTATGGACAACGGGAGAGGAACTGCATGCTTGTGATACGGTAATTGCATTGGGGAAACTATCCTTCGCAGACAACACACCACAATTGCAAGGATATGTATATCAACATTTCCCATCCATCCAAATGCCAATTACCGATTTTCAGTTCTCCCTTGACGGGATGCAAATGACTGCCTCATGGGAAAGCGATGCGCCGTATTTCAAGCTACGCTTGTACGACAAGAGAGGCAAGGTTATTGCTGACAATATTATTGACAAAAAGACTATCACGGCTAAAATGCCTGAAAAAGGTGAATATACCTTTTATCTACGCCCAATGTTGAGCGACAAAAAGCAGTTTGCAGGAGCTGCTATCATCAAAGGTTTTGTAGCGGGTACCTCTACCCATATTGAGTCTAGCACCGAAAATACCCGTGCAATCGTATACGACATAATGGGCAATCAAGTTGGTGTCGTAAAAAATGGAAATATTCATCAACTAAATTTACTAGATAAAGGCATCTATATCATAATTGATAGCAAAAACTCAAAAAAAGTCATCATACAGTAAAATTATTTGCACATTTGCAAAAAAAATTATACCTTTGCAACCAAATAATAAATTGAGAGGTTTATGTACAAACGAATACTCCTAAAACTTTCAGGCGAAAGCCTCATGGGCTCACAGCAATACGGTATTGACCCACAGCGTCTTGCTGACTATGCAGAACAAATTCGCACTATCGCCAATACAGGTGTGCAAGTGGCTATCGTCATTGGCGGAGGTAACATCTTCCGTGGTCTTAGCGGTGCACAAAAAGGTTTCGACCGCGTGAAAGGCGACCAAATGGGCATGCTAGCTACAGTCATCAACTCGCTCGCACTTTGCTCTGCCCTCGAAACTATCGGACAGAGAGCACGCGTTCTCACTAGCGTGCGCATGGAGCCCGTAGGCGAACTTTATAGCACAGACAAAGCCCTTCGCCTGCTCAACAAAGGCAATATCGTCATCATTGCTGGCGGCACGGGCAACCCATACTTCACTACCGACACCGCTTCCGTGCTTCGCGCAATTGAACTCAGAGCAGATGTAATGATGAAGGGTACACGCGTGGACGGCATCTACACCGCTGACCCAGAGAAAGACCCTACGGCTACCAAATACACACAGATTACCTACGACGAGATTCTCGAGATGAAGCTCAAGGTCATGGACCTCACTGCCATTACCATGTGCCGGGAGAACAACATGCCAATCTACGTCTTCGACATGGACACCGTAGGCAACCTTGAGAAAGTAATGAACGGACAACAAATAGGAACACTTGTAAAACCCTAATAATCATGTTAGAACCAAAACAAATTCTGAATGAGGCAGAGGAATTGATGGAATCTGCTGTCATGTACCTCGACGACGCTTTGGCGCGCATCCGCGCAGGCAAAGCCAGTGCACGAATCTTGGATGTAGTCAAGGTGGAATACTACGGACAAATGTCGCCACTATCCAATGTGGCTACTATCACCACCCCTGACGCTCGCACCATTCAAATCCAACCTTGGGAGAAGAAAATGCTCTCCGAAATCGAGCGCGCATTGATCAACTCCAGCGTTGGTTTGGCTCCAAGCAACAATGGCGAGTGCATCCGCCTCATGATACCACCATTGACCGAGGAACGCCGTAAAGAACTCGCTAAGCAATGCAAAGGCGAAGCCGAGAACGCAAAAGTGAGCGTACGCAATGCACGCCGCGATGCTATTGATGCACTCAAAAAGCAAATCAAAGAAGGTTTGCCAGAGGACGCTGAGAAAGATGCGGAGAACGATGCACAAAAACTTCACGACAAATATGTGAAGCGCATCGACGAGATCTACGCAGCCAAGGAGAAAGAGATCATGACTGTGTAAGTTTAGGTTAAAGGTTAGAGGTTAAAGGTTAGAGATACCACCCTATACCACCCTACACAACACTACTCTACTGCTCAACTACTATCGCAAAGCGATTACTCATACTGGCCATAGCATGGGCATTGGTTATCCCGATGTCTCATGCTATTTCGCTTGATAGCCTGCTCAACCTGCCCGCTATGGGCATACCCGTCATCAACTACTCACCCGAATCCACATGGGAGTTTGGTGCCGCAGCGCAAGGTTACTTCCGCCTACCCAATCAAGAGCGAACCTCCATCGTCCAACTCGATGGCACCTACTCGCTCAATCACCAATGGTATATCAATGCCCAAGGGTCGTTGTATTTCGGCAGAAAAAACCATACTACACCACCCTATACAACCCTACACAACACTACACCACACTCTTGGCAACTCCAATTCCGCGCGGGCTATAGCGACCGACCAGCCACCTACTACGGCATCTACCACAACTCCCACTTTGCCAACGAAGGCAACACCGGCATCGGCATGCTGCGTCAGGGAACACCCTACCAACTACAACGCGGTTACCTCAACATCCAAGCGCCTATTTATGTGGCCCAACACATAGCCGTTGGCCCGATGGCAGATATGCTCATCGCACGATTCAGCATCCAAGACACCTACACCACCGTCAACCCACTAGTACAACTGGCATTGGGTGCTGTAGCCCAATACGACTCGCGAGACAATGTCTTCTACCCCACCAAGGGTCTCTTTGCCAAAGTCACCGCAGCCGCCGCATATACCAACCAAATAGACATACCCCAAGGACAACAAGCCACCGTCAATGGCCTACTATCTGCTGATTTGCGACACTATGTACCATTGCCCTGTGACCTCGTCTTTGCTTGGCAATTCAAGGCACAACTGATGCTATCACCATACCACATCTCCCACCTCACTCTCTACCCTATGCTTCCACGCCTAGGCGGACAAGACGGTATTAGAGGGATCAATAGCGATATGTTTCGCGACGATATCATGTTAGCACTCCAAGCCGAACTCCGCATACCCATCTGGAGTATCTTCCGCGCCACTATATTCGCAGGCATAGGCGATGTGTACGACTACCACAATTGGCACTGGGCAGTACCCAAAGTGGGCTATGGACTCGGACTAAGAGCCACCATCAACAAAGCCAAAGTAAACATCCGCTTCGACATAGCCCGAAGCAATGTCGATCCACGATGGAATAATATAAATGCATACAGTTTCTATCTAACAGCAACAGAAGCATTCTAGGATGAAAGGACTAGTCATAAAATCTACTGGTACGAGTTACGGCGTACACTTTGAGGACGGAACAACCGCCGAATGTCATGTCAAGGGCAATTTTCGCATTCGTGGTATTCGCTCTACTAACCCTATTGCCATTGGCGACCATGTTGAGGTAACCCAACTAGAAGATGGCACCAACTGGATTACCGAACTATACGACCGCAAGAACTACATCATTCGCCGAGCTACTAATCTCAGCTATGCCTCACACATCATAGCTGCTAATGTGGATATGGCAGCACTGCTTGTCACACTCCGCCATCCCGAGACCTCCACTACCTTCATCGACCGTTTCCTAGCCACATGCGAAGCTTATCGCGTGCCTGCGTGTATTATATTCAATAAGGTAGATCTCCTTACCGAAGAAGAACTACAGCAACTCTCCACCCTCCGCCAACTATACGAGTCGCTTGGCTATCCTACCTACGCTATCTCTGCAATAACCCTCACTTCTTCGCCTGATAGCCCAATCGCCCAATCGCCTAATCATCTTATCTCTGCCATCTTTGATGGCAAAGTTACTCTCCTCTCTGGCAATTCTGGCGTAGGCAAATCTACCCTACTCAATGCCATCCTCGGCAAAGATATGGCTCGTACAGGAGCCATTTCCTCTGCCCACCACAAAGGTATGCACACCACCACTTTCTCCGAGATGTACCCGCTACACAACCCTACACAACATTCTTGGATCATCGACACCCCTGGCATCAAGGGCTTCGGGCTACTCGACATCAAGAAAGAGGAAGTAAGCCACTACTTTCGCGAGATCTTTGAGATAGCACGCGACTGCCGCTACTCCAATTGCCTGCACACAGGCGAACCAGGGTGCGCTGTGTACCAAGCTGTAGTAGATGGCCATATTGCCCTCTCGCGCTACGAAAGTTACCTCAGCATCCTCGACGATACCAACGAAGGGAAATATCGTTGATTTTGTTTATAGGACGCTTCGCTATAGAACGCCCTTCGGCCCTTCCTTTAGCGGCTCTGCCGCGTCCTCTACACTAAAAAAATGCACTTTTCAACAAAAAAAAGTGCATTTTTTCTTTCAAACTGACAAGTTTTAGCAGTTTGAAGCAGTACCTTTGCAGCCGATTTCAGGAAACTACAGCCAATACCCAATTGCCTATAGCCCCCGAAAAATGTTTAACCACTTAAAAATCGCACACGTATGAACCTATTTTTAACATTACTCATCAGTCTTGCTTCGGCTACAGTCATCACTTTTTGCATCGACATGATTGCCCAGTTTTTGCATCACGAGGCATAAAGACAGAAAAAATACTACTACTATTTGCATAAATGCAAAAAAAGTACTACCTTTGCACTCGCATTTAACAAACAACCCTACACAATACTAACCATTCTAAACAACACTACTATGGCTGAAGAAAAGAAAAATCCTTCCGTAGAGAAACTCAAGGCATTGCAACTCGCAATGGAAAAAATTGATAAGCAATTTGGTAAAGGTGCCATCATGAAATTGGGTGATGACAAGGTAGAAGATATACCTGTAATTCCTTCTGGTTCAGTAGGACTCAACGTCGCACTTGGCGTAGGCGGTTACCCTCGCGGACGTATCGTAG
>CAMEKM010000068.1 GCA_945921355.1 uncultured Bacteroidales bacterium | reverse complement strand
ATAATGCAGAGAATGTGTCGGCAGCGATATGTGTAGGAGAGTATTTTGGCATCTCTCGCGAACAGGCATTGGAGGCAATTCGACAATACGTGCCCACCAACAATCGCTCGCAAGCTATGCAAACGGCTAACAACCATCTGATTGTAGATGCCTACAACGCCAACCCTACCTCCATGCAGGCAGCCATCAATGCCTTCAAAGGGGACACATACATCCTTGGTGCCATGCGAGAGTTGGGCGCGTATGCGCACCTCGAGCACCAGAATATTGTGAATATGTTGGCAGAACGCAAAGCAGATAATGTCTTCCTCGTTGGAGAGGAATACTTGCAAACAACGTCGCCATACCCTATCTTTGAAAATGTAGAACAATTGCATAAATATCTGGAAACGAACCATTTGCGTGATAAAAGCATCCTCCTCAAGGGATCACGTTCAACCCAAATGGAAAAATTATTAGACGTATTATGAGTAAGAACAAATATATTGCTTTAATTATAGGTCTTATTGTCTTGGCACTGTGCGTATGTGCGCTTGTATGGATGAATTTCCAACAAAAAACGGAGATGAAGGAGATGGTCGAACTCATGGAGTTTGAGAAGGAGCAGTTGGAAGATGAGTATGAGGAATTGGCTATCCAGTTTGATGGCTACCAAACGCCAGATATCCACAACGACTCGTTGGTGGAACTCCTATCGCAAGAGAAACAACGCGTACAAGACCTCTTGGAGGAGTTGCGTATCACTAAGGTGACTAACGCTCGCCGCATTGCTGAACTCAAAAAGGAGTTGGCTACCGTGCGCCAGGTGATGGTGAGTTATGTTCACCAAATCGACTCACTTGACCGTACCAACAAACGATTGGTTGCAGAAAATCAGCAAGTTAAACAGCAATATCAGGAAGTAGCTCGCCAAGCACAACAACTCGAAGAGGAGCGCACCCAGTTGGCAGAAGTAGTTTCTCGTGCATCTATGTTGGAAATCAGCCACTTCCAGATGATCCCGCTCAATAAGCGCGACCGCAAAACTTCTATTTACAACCAGATTCAGAAATTGCAGTTTGACTATACCATTGGTCGCAATATCACTAATGAGCCAGGCATGAAAACGCTCTATATGCGTATCACTCGTCCTGATGGCGAAGTGATGCAAAAGAACATCAACCATGTCTTCCGCTTTGAAAATAGTGAGATAGCATATTCTATTTCAAAAGATTTTGAATATGCAGGTGAAGAGATTTCGGGAGCATTATATTGGCGGGTAGAAGAGATACTGCAAACGGGTATATACAACGCTGATTTCTTCGTTGATGGTGAATTGATAGGCAGTTTCCCATTTGAGATAAAACAATAACCTCTTTTAAATCATGATTACACTATCGCCTCTCTTAATACTAACCATTGTTATTGGTATCATTTGGTTTGTGCCAATAGTCTGCCGTAAGATTCACGTGCCAAGCATCGTAGGATTTATATTGGCAGGTATTGTGATTGGTCCATCTGTATTGAATATGGTAGGCGAAAATTCAACAATCAAGATTCTCGGCTCGTTAGGCATGCTCTATATTATGTTTCAGTCGGGTAGTGAGATTGATATCAACGATTTTAAGCAATACAAATACCGTTCTCTTTTCTTTGGATTATGCACCTTCTTTATCCCATTGGGATTAGGTGTTCTGACTAGTCGCTATCTATTGGATTTCAACTGGACATCCAGTTTGCTGCTTGGTGCCATGTATGGTAGCCATACGTTGATGACATACCCTATAGTCAGTCGTTATGGCGTACAAAAGAATGTGGCGGTTAATATCACCGTAGGGGCAACTATGTGGGCTATCATATTATCGCTCATCGTTTTAGCGGTGGTGGAGCAGTGGAACAATACAGCCAAAACAACCTTGGATTATATCATTCAATTAGCCATACTTACGCTCTTCCTATTGAGCGTATTATGGCTATTCCCTAGTTTCGCACGTATGTTCTTCAAGCGCTATCGCGAACCGATTTCGGAGTTTATGGTGGTAATGTTGATGTTAGTAGGTAGTGCTTTGCTGGCGGATTGGGCAGGATTGGAAGGTATCTTAGGTGCCTTCCTGTGTGGCGTTTCACTCAATCGGCTGTTGCCCAACCGCTCGCCATTGATGGGCAGAATCAATTTTATGGGTAATAGCGTCTTCGTGCCGCTATTCTTGATAAGTGTTGGTCTGATGATTAATAGTGAGGCCTTTTGGAGCAGTTGGACAACCATTATAATCGCTGCAATAATGATCCTAACCAAGTTAGTCGGTAAGAGTTTGGCAGCATGGATAGCTCAAGGTGTGTTCCGTTTCTCTAAGCACGAACGCCAACTGGTTTTTGGGCTCTCACATGCTACAGCTGCGGGTACCTTGGCGATTGTGACAATTGCCTATCAGATGGGTATTGTATCCTCTGAAGTGCTGAACGCTGCGGTGTTGATGATCTTGGTACTCTGCACTACGGCAAGTTTTATCACCGAACATGCTGCCAAGGAGTTAGCATTACAGGAAAGTGCGCAGTTGGAGGCATACCATGAAGACGACTATTGGCTTTTGACATCGGTGGGCGATGATTTACGTCCTGCTATGCGCGAAATTGGCGAGATGGCATCGCTTAATAATATTGAGATTAAGCAGTCGGCCGACTGGAAGGATGTCTCGGATATGGTAGAACACACGAGCAAGTCTGTGATTGTCTATCACGAGGCGCAACCTATCAATACTATCAATCGCCTCGTAGTGGCTGTCCCACGCTATGCTGAGAAGGAGCGCGACTTTATCACATGCTTCGGTCTTGTACGTCGTTTGGCAGGTGAAATAGGAGCTAAGGTGGTGTTCTATGCGCATCCTGACACACAAGTGGCTCTGCAAGCCATGTGTCGCCGTCCGGGTAAGTACTTGCGAGCTGCGTTCCGCAATATGGATGGTTGGGAAGAAGTGGGAATTATCTCTCAAACTATCGTGGATAATGATATGTTGGTGCTCTTATCTTCGCGTAAATCGACGGCCAGTTATAACCCTCTCTTTGAGCAGATTCCTGCTATGCTTACGCAGCATTTCACCACTTTCAGCTCGATGGTGGTTTATCCAGAACAGCTGACGGGTGGGCCTGATGTAGATACGTTGCTCATGGAGATTCCTCCTGCAAGTAAGACATGGTCAATTATCTCGCGTGTGAAGCGATTAGTGAGAAGATTTATTCTGAGAAAAAATGAGGAGTAAACTTCATGCCATAGCGAGAACATTCGTAGAGCAAGTCGGCGATGATTTGCAGTCTTATACTTTTGTCTTCCCCAATCATCGTGCGGGTTTATTCTTCCGTAAGTACCTCTCGCAATATGTGACTAAGCCTATGTTTGCACCTCGTGTGATGACTATCAACGAGTGTTTTGCTGAGTTATCAGATTTGCAGGTGGCGGACCAACTGACGCTTCTATTGCATTTGTACGCCGAATATCAACGTGTGTATCCCGATGCTGAAGCCTTAAATCAGTTTATCTACTGGGGTAAGATGATGTTAGCTGATTTCTCAGAGATTGATAATCACCTTATTCCGCATGTGGAGGCTCTGTTTGCTTCTATCAGCGATTGGCATTCCATTGACCAACGATTTGATTATCTCACTGATAACCAACGCAAGGCACTCTCGCGCTTTTGGCGCGAGTACCATGAGTCGGATATGCGGCACCCTAATGCGGATTTGCACAAGCGTTTCCAACATACTTGGGAAATGCTCTATCCGCTTTACACGGCATTGAGTGAGGCCTTGCTCCGAGATGGCTTGGCTTATGAGGGTATGCTGCATCGCGAGGTCTTAGAGCATTGGGATAAGATTCCTTACGAGCGTTTTCACGAACAATATGTGTTCTTAGGTTTTAATGCTCTTACTGCTTCCGAGCGCGAATTGATGCTTCATTTACAAGAGATGGACAAAGCCGATTTTTATTTCGACTACGATAGCCCATACCTAAGCGATCCACAAAATAAAGCATCGCTTTTTATGGAAGAAAACCTTCGCTTGTTCCAATCGCGATTTCCAATTCCTAGCTCAGGATCCTCTACTCAGGATACCCGATACCCAATGCCCGATATCACCCTCGTTTCCGTCCCTTCTACAGTAAGCGAAGTTCACGAGGTAAATCGTATATTATCGGATATCATATCTCCTGATTGCGCCGACTTGACGCGTACTGCAGTTGTCTTGCCCGATGAGCAGTTGTTGATACCATTGCTCAATGCTTTTCCTGATGCGGTAAACAAAATCAATGTCACGATGGGATATCCTTTGCGTGCAACATCGCTCTATATGCCTGTGGCGTATCCCGAACAGTACCTCATACCTATGCCCGAAACTGCAGAGGTGTTTATCGCACAGATGCGTGAGTGCTTACTTTCTCAGCGCAACGAAGATAATTCCGAGGGAGTTTATCAACTCACGAAAGTGCTTGATCGGCTTCTGATTGCTATAAGTAACTATCCGCAGATTGCTTTTACCGTAGCTGACATGCAGCAACTGTTGAAAATGCTCACCCTCGAAACCACTATACCTTATGTGGGTGAACCTTTAGACGGACTGCAGGTGATGGGTGTTTTGGAAACGCGAGCATTAGAGTTTGATAATGTTATCATCACTGGCTTCAATGATGACCTCTATCCTGGTCGTACAGTAGGCAACAGTTTTGTGCCTTATACCTTACGTTGTGGATTTGGTCTCCCAACGCCAGACCGACAAAATGCTATCTTTGCATATAACTTCTATCGGATGTTGGCATATGCTAAACGAATATGGCTGATTACCAACTCCACGAGCGATGACCAACATTCAGGCGAAGTGTCGCGCTTTTTCTATCAGCTCAAGTGGCAGTATGGTATAGATATTCGGCAAATAGCGGTCACTAACCAACTCGTCGCGGCGCAAACAAAAGACGTCGTCCCAATAGCCAAAGATAAACGCTTGCAAACACTTCGGTCACTCTCTGCAACAGCATTGACTACCTATCTGCGTTGTCCAAAGCAGTTCCACTACAAGTATATCGAACGCCTTCAAGAGCCCGCACCAGATGAAAGCATTTCTGTTAGCGAATTGACGATTGGTAATGCCCTACACGCTATTATGGAGCAGCTCTATGCACCTTTCGTGGGAAGTAATGTGACAGCTTCTCAGGTGGAGCAACTCATAGCTAATGTTAATGATGATGCTTATTGGAATACGCTTCAGCCCTTGCAACTGCTTAATGGCGATGTCTTGGCTAATCGTGTAGTAAGGACGTATGTGAATAATATCCTCATCAATGACCACTATCATGCGCCCTTCCAGTATATTGCCTCTGAAATGCGCTTAACAGCCAATCTCAATGGTATATGTCTATATGGCATAGCCGATCGTATTGATGTGAAAGCCAATATATTGCGCGTAATTGACTACAAGACTGGCAAAACGGATTTGGCGTATGACACCATGTCCAAAGTATTTGGCGTGGTAGATCCTAATGAAGATGGAACGTTACCTGTACGTACCAAGGGACAACGACAGATTTTGCAAACTCTCCTCTATTGCTGGATGTCCACTGCCAACTCTCAACTATCCATTGTCAACTGCCAACAGCCATATATCTATTCTGCTCGCAATATATCGCCCGAAGATATACCTGTGGTGCATCATAATGGTATGCCACTCTCTTTCAGTCAGGATATTCAGCAGGAGTTTTTGACTCACCTGCAGTCGCTCATCAACGAGATTTTAGATACAAGCCAACCTTTTGCTCCTACTAATGACACGCATACCTGTGAAAGTTGTGCTTTCTTCTCGCTTTGTCATGCTACTATTTAGCAAAAATACGAATGAACTTATTTTCTCTAAAAATCTTAAATTACCGAACTGAAACGTTCTCTATTGCTTTTTTTGGCGTTCTATATAAGCCTCGAATTGTTTGGTTATAGTATGGTTATAATGTGGTGTAAGCAAGGTAGATAGATGAAATCTATCTTTTTTGAAAAATATTGTGAACTAAACTTGCATATTCACTTTTTTTTATGTACCTTTGTCGCGTAATTTGGGTAGTATGGATTTTTTATAACTACCCTTAAAACTGCTAAAACTTTTAAAACTTTCTAAATATACAACGATTATGACAATGACTAAAAGCCCATTGCAAATTGCTCGTGCTGCGTATCAACCTAAGATGCCAGTGGCTTTGCAAGGTAATGTAAGCCTCAAAGAAGGCGCAAAAACGCAATCTGTAGCTGATCAAGCGGAGATTCAAAAGCTCTTCCCTAACACCTACGGTATGCCTGTAATCGAGTTTGAACCTGCAGCTCAGGCAGTTGAGGTTGCACCATTCAACGTGGGTGTAATCCTATCTGGTGGTCAAGCACCTGGTGGTCACAATGTGATCTGTGGTCTCTTCGACGCATTGAAACGTATCAATCCTGCTAACAAACTCTATGGCTTCCTCGGTGGTCCTAGCGGTTTGGTAGATGGTAAGTATGCAGAACTCACTGCTCCTGTGATTGATGAGTATCGCAATACAGGTGGTTTTGATATTATCGGTTCTGGTCGTACCAAACTGGAAGAAACATGGCAGTTTGACAACGGTATCAAAGTTTGCAACGAACTTGGTATCAAGGCTATTGTGATTATCGGTGGTGATGATAGTAACACCAACGCATGCGTACTCGCTGAGTACTACTTGCAAAAGAACTGCGGCATTCAAGTGATTGGTTGCCCTAAGACTATCGACGGTGACCTCAAGAACGAGATGATTGAGACCTCTTTCGGTTTCGACACCGCATGCAAGACTTTTGCTGAATTGATTGGTAACATCCAACGCGACGCTAACTCTGCTAAGAAGTACTGGCACTTCATCCGCCTCATGGGTCGTAGTGCAAGCCATATAGCACTGGAGTGCGCATTGCAAGCACAACCAAACGTGTGCCTTATCTCTGAGGAAGTAGAGGCGAAGGCGATGACTCTCAATGATGTAGTAGAGCAAATCGTAGAGGTGATTGTAGAGCGTGCTAATGCAGGCCTCAACTTCGGTACTATCCTTATCCCAGAGGGATTGATCGAGTTTATCCCAGCTATGCGTGTACTCATCCAAGAGCTCAACGACATGTTGGCTGATAACGAGGAGTTTGCTGCTCTTGAGGGCGACGACGCTAAGCGCGAGTATGTGAAGTCAATGCTCACTCCTGCTTCATGCGAACTCTATCGCAGCCTGCCAAAGGGTATTGCTAAGCAATTGACCCTCGATCGTGACCCTCACGGCAATGTGATGGTGAGCCAAATCGAAACCGAGAAACTGCTCATCGAGATGGTACAAAAGCGTTTGGCTCAACTCAAGGCTGCAGGTACATACAAGGGCAAATTCTCTGCATTGAACCACTTCTTTGGTTACGAAGGTCGCTGCGCAATGCCAAGTAACTTCGATGCGGACTACTGCTATAGCCTCGGTAATACAGCTGCACACTTGATTGCTGCTGGTAAGACGGGTTATATGGCACTCGTGAAGAACCTCACCAAGCCTGCTACCGAGTGGGTGGCTGGTGGTGTACCTGTGACCATGATGATGAATATGGAGCGTCGCCACGGTAAAATGAAACCTGTGATTCAAAAGGCATTGGTTGACCTCAATGGTGCGCCATTCAAGTACTTGGCTGCTCACCGTGCTGATTGGGC
>CAMEKM010000067.1 GCA_945921355.1 uncultured Bacteroidales bacterium | reverse complement strand
TTGCCACTTGGGCAGAAAAAGTAGATTGTTTCATAATATCTTTATGTTTTTAGTTTACTATGTACTTTTTTAGTGTAAAGTGTAGCGTGTAAAGTGTAAAGGCAAGGAGCCTCATCGCTTCGCTCTGAACCTGGATAACTCAAAACAACGCACATTACGTGCAAACAATATATCAACGTCGCACTGCGACACACATACCTTATTCTGCAAATCATGTATTTGCTCTGTGTGCTCTTGTAACTTGTTGTCTATCCGTTGTTTATAGAACATCGTGCGATAACGCTTCCCATCTGCAGCAGTATTTTCCAAAATGGAAATAACTGAATCCTTGGAGAGTTCACCTTCACGAAATATATTCGCTAAGTGTTTGGAAATAGCAGGTATTTGCACACCAAATAAGTCTGCCATCTGCTGTTGCGTCAGCCAAACCGTTTCCTCTGCCAATTGTACCTCCAACTGAATCGCATTATCAGCACTACGATAAACAACAACCGAGTCTTCTTGGGGTTTGTATGTCCGTATATCTTTGCCTGTTTGCATTATTTATATTATTTTTTTTGTGAGCAGGGGTCGGGTCAGTGACCAGTGCCTTCGTCGGAATGTACTTGCGAGAAGAAACTCATTTACACGAGTTTGGCTCGCCGTCATTCCTCCTCTTAAATCGAACTCGCGAAGTTCGATTTAGGCTATTGGTAATCTTCGTGTTAAACCTTGCGTGTGTACGCGTGTGCGTACATATAAATACATTAAACAACCACAAACTGGCTGGGGCTATTGGTCCTGCCAAAAATGTGGTTTTCATGGTGTCAATCTGCACGGTTTCAAATTGACGCTACAAAGGTACAAAGAATAATCGATATATGCAAACAAATCGCACGAAAATTTATATTTCTGTGCGATTTGTTATGATTTGTACTGTCCAGTTAGCGAATTAAGACAAAAGCCCCCTCCCAACCTCCCCCTGAGAGGGGAGGAGTGAGGCAGTGAAGGGTTAAACGAATTATGAATTATGAATTTTGAATTAGGGAGTTAGTGAAAAAGACAAAAGTGTCAACTATTTTAGGACGTGTGTCAACCAATCTAGGAAAGTGTAAACCTTTTTAGGAAAAACAAACCAAAAACTGTCAACCAATTTTAGGAAAAGGCATCCTTTCGGGGGTGGCTACAATTTCTCCAAACGATTTAATTCCATTTTGAGATTTTTTATGCGTTGTTTAATTTGTTCTGTCGTTGGCAGTAATTCTGTTATCTTTATACCACTATATGTTGCTACGCTCAATGGCGATTGTAACCCTTCAAAAGACCATCTTACCTCCGTTTCATCCATATCGCTGCAAATCAATAGTCCTACCGTAGGGTTATCTTCTTCTTGTCGAATAAGGTTATTAACTGCACTAACATAAAAATTGAGTTTGCTTACAAATTCTGGTTCAAAAGGCTTTGCTTTTAACTCCACTACCACATAACAATGCGCTCTAATATGATAAAAAAGCAAATCTATCTTTCTTGTCTTGCCCGCGATAACCAATTCGCGCTGTCTTCCCATAAAAGCAAATCCATTGCCTAATTCTAACAACATTTGAGTGATATTGTTAGACAATGCTTTTTCTAATTCTAGTTCATCATAAGTAGCATGCTCTACTTCTGCCCAACTGAAATCATAATTTGCTTTTACGATCTCTTGCAACAGAGCCGACTGAGGTGTAATGAGTGTTGTTGCAAAATTATTGGGTGCAGGTGTTTGTGTGTGATAGATATCAGCTTTTATTGCTCGTTTTAACCCTTCTCGGCTCCAATTGTTTTCAATTGTTTTAAGCACATAAAACAATGCTTCCTCTATATCCTTGCATTGCTGAATGATGGTTATATGATGACTCCAGCCAATGAAAGCAAAAGGTGTAGGAAATACAGAAACAGCCTGTTTCAGTTTTTCGTTCTCAGATACAGTTTGACCTATTTGATTCAGTGCTAACTGATGGTTGAAGGCGTATTCCTCAAAAACTGAAACGGCCTGTTTCAGTTTTTGAGTACCAGCAGGATGAGAGTAAAATGAATACCATTGTTTCATGAACCAAAGATTACGTGGCGTAAAACCATCAGCACCAGGGAACTCTCTCTGCAAATCTTTGCTGATTTGTTCTACAATACCCGTCCCCCAACGTTCTTCTGCTTTTTTTAGAACAATGTCAGCCCCTAACTGCCAATTAAACAGCAGTTTTTCAGAGTTAACCTTTACCGCTGCTTTTAATTGTGCGTTGCGATAGCGATGCTTGATTTCCGCAATCCATTCTGCATACTCTACATCAATTTGTATGTCGTGCGAACTTACAATACGTGGTCGAGATATAAACTCATTATCTTTCATGTTCGTTATTTTCTATTTGTGAGCAGGGGTCGGGTCAGTGACCAGTGCCTTCGTCGGAATGTACTTGCGAGAAGAAACTCATTTACACGAGTTTGGCTCGCCGTCATTCCTCCTCTTAAATCGAACTCGCGAAGTTCGATTTAGGCTATTGGTAATTCCCCTTTCGGGGGGGGGTGTCCTCTGATTCCTCCATATTACCTAATGGTAGTTCGTCGGGCGGAGTGGTGAAATGCACTGCACGCTTGTCGGAAATAACCGTCCTGCCTAACTCATGCTCCAACTGCTCGCGAGCGACATGCGCCACATTGCCACCCCGCTGCGCGACTTGTGGTGGCTACGTCGGTGAGGCGCATCTTGCCGTCTGGAGCGGGCATTTTCAAAGCGTTACAATTTGTAACGGTTTCATTTCCCTCATCGGATAAGCGCTTTTTGAGCACTCTCCAATAAGTTTGTGGATTACTACTATCTGTCAGAACCTGGATAACATCCACAACGGAGAAGAAGTATTGCTGCTTCTCCTCGTCCCAAAGGTAGCGCACTTTTGCGTTTTCGAATAATTGTATTTGTATGTCTTGACTCATTTGGTGTTCGTAATGATGGTCACATTGTATTCTTTTTGAGCAGGGAGGCAAACCAATGACCCCCTGCCTTCGTCGGAATGTGCTTGCGAGAAGAAACTCATTTACACGAGTTTGGCTCGCCGTCATTCCTCCTCTTAAATCGAACTCGCGAAGTTCGATTTAGGCTATTGGTAATTCCCCTTTCGGGGGGGATTTTCTACATAAATGATATAAAAAACTGATACGAGATTACTCTCATGTCAGGCAAATAATAAAATATGTTGACATCAAATTCCTAACGATTTGCACATTTCGTCTGCAGACGCAAACTTCTCGATACGACCATGCTTAATGTCATCCATTGAGCGCTCGTAACTACTTTTTCGTACACGAACAGAAGGAATCTTCTTGATATCAATTTTTAGAGCCTCCAAATATGCCAATAATGCCTGTCCCTGTGTAGAACGTTCATTAATTTTTAATGAATAAGTTGCCATAATTGTCTGTTGTTTATTGTAAAAAAAAACTTTGCAGCGACAAAGGTACAACTTTTTTCTGACATACACAAGAACACAAGCAAAATTCTTTATTTTTGCCTATTTTTTTTACATCATTTCAAAGATCACTTTCTTGCGACTAAATCGCTATTTAGTTTATAGGTTAAAGGCGAAAGGCGAGAGGCAAGAACCTCATTGCTTCGTGCTAAACCTTACTTATTGGTCAGTTCCACAGAAGTGCTACAGATGTCCCACAGATGTCCTACAGTGGTCGCGAAATGATCGCCTAACAGACAGGGTACTTCTTACTTCTTTGACGTATTGACAAATTTGGATATTTACATTTTTTAGGCGGAGTTTTTGTGAAATATTACACTTTTTAGTCGGACTTTTTGTAAAACATTACACTTTTTAGGCGGACTTTTTGTAAAATATTACACTTTTTAGGCGGACTTTCTTGCGTAATTCAAAAAAAAGCAGTATCTTTGCATCCGAAATCGCTTAATAATCATTGTAATATGAAAAGATACGCTATTGATCAACTAAAAGCATGGCAAAACCAGTCGAATCGCAAACCCTTAATTCTGCAAGGAGCGAGACAAGTAGGCAAGACATGGCTCATGAAGCAGTTTGCAAAAGAATGCTTCGAACACTCGGTGTATATCAACTTCGAGAACAATCAGTTGTTAGCACATCTGTTTGAGAAGGATTTTGATATCGATCGCATTTTGCTGGAGTTGCAAATCGCCACTCGTGAGACGATTACTCCGAACACATTGTTGCTTTTTGATGAGATACAAGAAGTGAAACGGGGAGTAACTGCTCTCAAGTATTTCTATGAGCTGCGCCCTGAGCAACCTATCATTGCTGCTGGCTCACTGTTGGGAATAGCCATGCACCGTGATGATAGCTTTCCTGTTGGTAAAGTGGATTTTATGACCCTTTATCCGCTCTCGTTTTGCGAATTTGCAGAAGCGATGGGAGAAGAGTTGCTAATCAAACAAGTAAAGCAACAGAACTGGAGTATAATCACTTCACACGCATCTCGATTGGAAGACTTGCTGCGCAAATACTACTACATCGGCGGTATGCCTGAGGTGGTGAATGCTTTTGTTCAGAACACTGATTTTGTACAAGTGCGAATGATTCAGCAAACTATACTGGATAGCTACGACCGCGATTTCTCTAAGCATGCACCTATCAACGAAGTACCTCGTATTCGTATGGTATGGCGAAGTGTTATCGGACAATTAGCCAAAGAGAATAAGAAGTTTATCTATGGCTTCTTGAAGAAAGGTGCACGCGCCAAAGAATTTGAGTTGGCACTATCTTGGCTACAAGACGCTGGGTTGGTGTACAAAGTGCATCGCACTAAAACTGCTAAACTGCCATTGTCTGCATACGAAGACTTCTCAGCATTCAAACTCTACCTATTAGATGTCGGTTTGCTGGGTGCTTTATCTGGTGTGTCGGAACAAGTACTTCTGCAGAAAAACGAACTGATGTCTGAGTTCAAAGGTGCTTTGACCGAGCAATATGTGATGCAACAATTGCGGTGCAACCGACACAACATCATTTATTACTGGTCACAAGAGACCTCGCAAGGTGAGATTGACTTTCTCGTGCAACAGGGCGACTGCATTCTACCTGTTGAGGTAAAAGCGGAAGATAATCTGCAGGCCAAGAGTTTGAAATGGTTCGTAGAGAACAACAAGGGTCTGCATGGCATGCGCTTCTCTATGTCTGGATATAGAGAACAAGATTGGATCACCAACTATCCTCTATACACAGTTGAGGCAGTTCTGTAGATTGCCTGCGACATATACCGAACTTTCTGTTCAATCCAGATGAAATAGGGCTATATGGCTCTATTTCATTTGGATTGTAATACAAGTTTGTGTTAATGCCTTATTTTTGCTGTAAATCAGTGCTTTAAGCAGCCAATTGGCACTACCAAAGTGCCATCTTCAAGGCGCAGTGCATACTTACCAATAGCTGTTAGCACCATGCGGAACGATGGTTTACCCACTTTGTCGGTGTTGATTTTTTTTGCTAATGCATTGAGTGTGATTTGTGCTTCACTAACAGCATAATCTCCGCCGAGTTTGATTTCAACCAATCCATACGAACCATCGCGTCGCTCAATAATGGCATCACATTCCAACTCATCTTTGTCGCGATAGTGATATACCTTAGCATCAATGGCATCTGCATAGACGCGCAAATCGCGCACCGCCATCGTTTCGAACAAAAGCCCAAAGGTATGCATGTCATGCATCAATTTGTCAGGTGTGATACCCAATGCAGCCACTGCGATACTAGGATCCACAAAATAGCGTGTATCACTTGTGCGGATTGCCGTTTTAGAACGCAAGTTGGTACTCCATGCTTGCATGTCTTCCACTACGAAGATTTTCTCCAATGCTGTGATGTACGAAGCAATGGTCTTTTCCGACAAGCTCTGTTCATCGTTGGCAAGCATATCCTGATGTATCGTGCTGATAGGTGCAGGCGTACCTTGTAATCGTCCGAGCGAACGGAGCAAACGGCGCACACGCATAGGATTACGCAATGTGTCATCTACGCGTGAGACATCGGATTCGGCAATAGCGTCCACATAGTTAGACGCAATATGCAAAGCATCCTCTGGCTCTTGCGAAAGCGTAATAGGCCAACCACCACGGCAAAGGATATGAGCAATGTCTATCAACTTATGTTTATTTTCTCCTAACAACTTTTTAGAAGATTCAGTAAACAAGTCTGCCAGACTAACCTCACCTGTTGATTCTTCGGACTCCCATAAACTCATTGGACGCATGCGCAACCATGAGAATCGTCCCGTACCTGTGTGCTGGATCTTATCAGTTTCCAATGGGACAGCAGAGCCAGTCAGTATAAATTGTCCTAACTCGCGACGCTCATCCACCTCCGAACGGATAGTGTCCCAGAGCTCTGGAATAGTTTGCCATTCGTCAAATAGGCGAGGTGTATCGCCATTTAGCAGCAACGAAGGGTCAATACTGAGCAGGTTACGACTTTCTTGCAATGTTTTGGGACTACCAAGCATCAGAGAGCTTTTCGCCTTTTGCACTGCAGTAGTAGATTTGCCACACCATTTTGGTCCTTGTACCAAAACTGCGCCTGAAGTGCGTAATTTAGAATTAAGCAATTGGTCAGCAATACGTGGTTTGTATTCGAAATTTGCCATAGCGATATGTTGTTAGTTTCAAAATCGACTGCAAAGGTACAACTTTTTTTTGAATCATGCAAGCGGTTTTGGAGATTTTACCGAGTTTGGCGGAATTTTTTTACCGAGTTTGGCGGAAAATTTTTACCGAGTTTGGCGAAAAAGTGCGTCTAAAAAGTGTAAAATCCAAATATGTCAATATTTCAAAGATCACTTTCGCGTTCGGCAACATAGTCGCTATGACTGATGCTTGGCATCATTAGGCGATATGTGCCTCCGCTCTTAAATCAAAATCAACAAGTCGATTTTGATTTAGTATGTAATCCTCCCACTTAATCCTCTATTTTTTTAGACCGCTTCGCTGTTTGACCGCCTTGGGCTGTTAGACCGTTGCACTGTCAGACCGGTTCGCTGTCGGATTAGTTTTTACTTTTGTGAGCAGGGGGCAAACCAATGACCCCCTGCCTTCGTCGGAATGTACTTGCGAGAAGAAACTCATTTACACGAGTTTGGCTCGCCGTCATTCCTCCTCTTAAATCGAACTCGCGAAGTTCGATTTAGGCTATTGGTAATCTTCGTGCTCAACCTTGCGTGTGCACACGTGTGCGTACATATAAATACATTAAACAACCACAATCTGGTTGGGGCTATTGGTCCAGCCAAAAATGTGGTTTTCATGGTGTCAATCTACACGGTTTCACACTGACGCTACAAAGGTACAAAAAATCATTGATACATGCAAACAAATCGCACGAAAATTTATATTTTTGTGCGATTTATTATGATTGGGGGGGGCGGATTGGTCGAATAAGACTAATTGGTCAAATGGGGCGGATTAGTCTTTCTTGAATACGGCGTAGTAGGTGAGGTCGGATGTAACCTTGTGCGAAGCCGTGGTGAAGAGGACGTCTGGCGGGCAGAATGGGTTGGAGTAATTCGCCTCAGTAGTCCAGCCTACAAAGGTGTAACCATCGCATGGGGTAGGGTCTGCGGGCACGACAATGGTTTCGCTGCCATCAAGTTTGTAGGTGGCGGTGTGGTGGACTATGCCGTTGGCGATCCATCGGACGGTAAAGGATTCAATAACTTCTATTTTCTCCCATTGTGCTATGTATGTGGTGTTGGCAGCTGGCATGGTGGCTGCAACAGCGGGTAACCAGTTGAGGAAGTTGTAGCCAGAACGTGTGGCGGTGGGTGCTACGATAGGTGTGCCAGCAGCCACTTGACCATGCGTATAGTCGCCAGTGAGTATGCCACCGTTGGCATTCCATGTGAGGGTGTATGTAGGGTCGGGCTCTGGATCTGGCTCTGGTTCAGGGGTGTTGCCAGCGACGTCAGAGATGGTCATGTTGCCAGTGACTTCGCTGACGGTGAGGCGTCCGAGGGAGGCGTTGTAGGTATAGGTAGCATTGGTTACTTGTACGGTGTCGGGATGCGATCCGTCGCCATTCGTGAGGTAGGCGATGAAGCCGTCGGAGAGGGTATAGCGGTGGGCTGGCCACATGGTGGCAGCGGATGACTCAGTGACGGTATAGGTGGTGATGCC
>CAMEKM010000066.1 GCA_945921355.1 uncultured Bacteroidales bacterium | reverse complement strand
GTTTCAAGGTCGGTGGTAGCAATGCGGTCCAACTCTTGTTGCAATGCACGCATAGCGGTATTGGTATTGTCGCAACGTACATACGCACCCTTACCTGCTTGAGCAATCTCCTGACACATCTCCTCGTTGAGGCGACTGACCACCACTTGCCCGCTACGATCTTTGATATAGTCGTTGGTGCCTGGCACAGGTATAGGCGAACCTTCGGGCTTACCTATTCCTATCACAAATACTTGTATGCCCAACTCCTGTGCTTGCTTGGCTGCGGCTATAGCATCATCTTCGTGGTTTTCACCATCGGTGATGAGGATGATGGCTCTACCCGCATCGCTCTCTTGGCTGCCGAATGAACGGATAGCTGTTTGCAATGCTATGCCGATGGCAGTACCTTGAGTAGGAATTAGTTTGGGCGAAATGGTATTGAGGAACATCTTCGCCGATACGTAGTCGCATGTGATAGGCAATTGCGTAAACGCTTCACCAGCGAACACTACCAATCCCACTTTGTCATCCACCATGTTGTCAATCATCTTGCTCAGCATTTGCTTTGCGCGGTCAAGACGATTAGGGGCTACATCTTCGGCGAGCATGGAATTGGAAATATCCAACGCCACCATCACTTCGATACCCTGAAGCTTCACAGTTTTCTCTTGTTGTCCATATTGTGGACGTGCTGCAGCAATGATGAGCAAACAGAGTGCTACCATCAACAACGCGAATTTCACGATAGGACGACTCTTAGATGCATCAGGCATCAGTTGTGCCATCAGTTCGGGATCTCCAAACTCACTCAATTGGCGGCGTTTGTGACGAGTAATCAGCACGTATGCCACTACAAACACAGGTATTGTCAGTAGCCACCAAAGCATTTCTATATCTGCAAATCTAAACATATCTCTAATCTCTAAACACTAAACACTAAACACTAAACTACTCCGATATGGTTCGCAGTACAAAGAAGCGCAATAGCACTTCCGTCAGCAGGCAGAGCAATGCCGCTAATAGGAATGGCGCAAAATGCTCGGTGCGTTTGGAGTACTCGCGAACACGTATCTTTGTTTTTTCCAATTGGTCGATTTGTTTGTAAATAGCTTTTAGACTGTTGTTATCGGTGGCGCGGAAATACTCGCCGCCTGTCATCTGTGTGATATTGCGCAGTGTGTTCTCATCAAACTCCGAACTCATTGTGCCATATTGTACGCCATATGGTGTGTGGATAGGCACTCTCACCTCTTTGCTATAACTACCCACGCCAATCGCATAGACGCGTATATTAAAGGTTTTGGCTATCTCAGCTGCGGTCATAGGATCGATATCGCCACGGTTGTTACTTCCGTCGGTCAGCAAAATCACTACTTTGGATTTGGTTTCCGAATCTTTCATGCGGTTCACGGCATTAGCCAACCCCAAACCTATGGCTGTTCCATCTTCAATCATACCAAATTTCACCGACTGAAACAAGTTCACCAACACAGCATGGTCCGTAGTCAATGGACATTGCGTAAAACTCTCCCCTGCGAACACCACCAATCCAATCTGGTCATTGGGGCGCGATAGTACAAAGTCGGTAGCCACTGCCTTAGCTGCTTCCAAGCGGTTGGGCTTCAGATCTTCTCCCAGCATGGTGCCAGAGATGTCCAACGCCATCATGATATCAATGCCTTCGGTGGATTCCGAGTGCCAACGGTTGCTCAGTTGTGGGCGTGCCAGTGCCAACGATAGCAGCGTAATCACACCTACACGCAATGCAAACGGCACGTGTATCAGCCATACGCGGACGCTCTTAGGTTGACGTTGCAAACTATCGGTGGACGACAATTGCACCGAAGCACGAGCGTGACGCAATTTCCATATGTACCAGCCTACTACAGGGATCAGTAGCAGCAATAAAAACAAATATCCTGGACTAGCAAATGTCATAATTTAATTTTGAATTAAGAATTATGAATTTTGAGATTCTTCTTCGACAGAGGTCGTTTCTTTGACGAAAGCATATGCGCTACGCAGACTCAGTTCGTTTTCGTCGGGTGTGGCGGTCCATTTAGCAAACTTCACCAGATCCGCTAATGTCAGCATCTTGCGCAAATCTTCATACAGTTCTTTCTTATCGCTGAGCAGTCCGCGCATAGCACGCAGTGTCTCGTCGGACGTCTGCTCCGTACTGCTCACCTCAAAGCGACGAGCGATATACTCGCGCACCACATCGGTCAGTTGTGTATGATATTCTTTTACTTGCCCGCTTTGCCATATCTTCTGCTCGCGGATGGCATCCAGTTTCTCGAGTGCCACTTCCTCTGCAGAGCGCAATGGCTCTGTAGGCACATCCGTCGCGGACGCATCGCCAAAACGATTGCGCAGGTAAGTGATGAGGTAGTATCCTCCTACGCCTACACCTGCTATAGCCAATGCCAGCAACACCCAACGCAGTATGCCCCACCACCAGATAGGGGCTCGATAAATGCCTTTAATATCGGTGATGGCCATGTCCGTACTGTCCATCTCGAATGGTTGCACCACATTCAGCATCAGCGATTCGCTCCATACCGTGTCATCGCCGCTCACGAATGCCAATGGCTCGATGTAGAACAGCGAGTCTTGAAACGAGGTCAATGTCAGGTATTGGTTGTATTGCACGCGGCCATCTTGCAGCGTGGTGGTATCCACGATGGTGCGATCCACTATCTCTATGCCATCCACCAGTTGCTCTGCCAGCACGGGCATCTGTACTTGCTCTCCTTGCTCGCAGGTAGCGCGCAAGTGCAAATCGGTTTGATCACCAATGAAAAGGGTGGTACTATCTATTGCGGCACTAACCACCAGTGCCAAAATCGTTGTTAGCATCTGAATAAGTGCATTAGGGCTTTCACATAATCTTCATCAGTGCGCACGCTGATGTGGTTCACACCTGTGCGCGTAAAGAGTTGCTCCAGCAAATCTTGATTTTGTTTCCATGCTTGTGCATAGTCATCGCGAACGGTTGCTATTGCAGTGTCTATCCATAGGTCCTTGTCCGATTCTGCATCGTGGAACTTCACCAGTCCTATGTTAGGCAGTTCGGCTTCGCGGCGGTCGTATATCTGTATGGCATTCACTTCGTGGCGGTTCGAGGCAATCAGCAGTGGTTTGTCCACAGCCCCTGCTCCGATAAAGTCAGAGATGAGGAATGCCGTGCAATGGCGTTTTTGCGCGTTGGCAAAGTATTGCAGGGCTTGTGCCATGTCCGTACCTTTGGAGTTGGGCTCAAAGCTCAGCAACTCGCGAATGATATGCAACACGTGGGTCTTGCCTTTTTGTGCGGGGATGTATTTCTCTATTTTATCTGAGAAGAATATCACGCCCACCTTATCGTTGTTCGCAATCGTAGAGAATGCCAATGTCGCTGCCACTTCGGCCATCATATCGCGCTTCATTTGGCTCAGTGTACCAAAGTTGCGGCTGCCCGACACGTCCACCAGCAGCATGACGGTCAACTCGCGTTCTTCTTCAAACACCTTGATATAGGGTTTGTTGAGTCGTGCGGTTACGTTCCAGTCGATAGAGCGCACATCGTCGCCTGGCTGATACTCACGCACTTCCGAGAACGCCATACCGCGTCCTTTGAACTGCGAGTGGTACTCGCCTGCGAAGATATTCTTGCTCAACTTGCGAGTCTTTATCTCTATCTTCCGTACCCGTTTTAGTAATTCTTCAGAGGTCATTGTCTCTAAACACTAAACTCTAAACACTAAACCAATCAAGGCACTTGCACCGCATTCAGCACCTCTGTAATCACATCTTCGGTGGTCATGTTGTTGGCTTCTGCCTCGTAGGTCAGTCCAATGCGATGACGGAGCACATCGTAGCAAACGGCGCGCACATCTTCTGGAATCACGTAGCCGCGACGATGGATGAATGCATATGCGCGTGCTGCCAATGCCAAGTTGATACTTGCACGTGGTGAACCGCCAAACTGAATCATTGGCTTCAGGTTGTCCAATCCGTATGCTTCCGGTTGACGGGTTGCAAACACGATATCCACAATATATTTCTCAATCTTTTCGTCGATATATACTTCGCGAACAATCTTGCGTGCCTTGATGATTTCATCTGTGCTAAGGATAGGAGTTACCATCATTTTTTCGCCTGTGATGTTTTGGCGAATGATTTGCATTTCCTCTTCTTTCTGTGGATAGCCAATCACCACTTTGAGCATGAAACGGTCGGTTTGTGCTTCTGGTAGTGGGTAAGTTCCTTCTTGTTCGATAGGGTTTTGGGTTGCGAGTACCAAGAATGGCTCATCCAACTTATAAGTCTGTTCACCGATAGTGATTTGGCGCTCTTGCATCGCCTCCAGGAGTGCTGATTGCACTTTCGCTGGAGCACGGTTAATCTCATCTGCCAATACAAAGTTAGCGAAGATTGGACCTTGTTTGATTTTAAACTCTTCCGTCTTTTGCGAGTAGATTTGTGTACCTACCACGTCGGCTGGCAGCAAATCTGGAGTAAACTGGATACGGCTGAAGTCGGCTTTTACCAACTGTGCTAATGTTTTGATAGCCAGTGTCTTTGCCAAACCTGGCACACCTTCCAATAAGATATGTCCGTCAGCCAAGAGACCAATCAATAGACTTTCTACTAAGTGCTTTTGACCTACGATTACATGATTCATGCCCATGGTCAGGGCATCTACGAATGAACTCTCGCGCTCGATGCGTTCTTGCAGTTCACGAATATCTACAGTTGCTTGCATATGAGATAAAGTTTTAGTATTTTACGGTAATAAACAAGGGAATATATCCGCAATACATTCGCCATGTTCCTACTCTACAAAAACCGTGCCAAACCAATAAAAAAACGTCAGGATTCTACCCTGACGCTTTCTTTATGCAATGCTTCCATCACTTCGCGGATAAGCGTTTCGCTCAGTCCTTTTTGTTTGCCATATGCCAGGCATTGGTCGAGCACTTGTTGATAGCGTTGTGGCTGCATGATAGGCTCTCCGTGTGCATGTTTCCATTCGCCAATCTCGCGAACCACATCCACACGCTTGCCGATAATCTCCCACAATTGCTCGTCCAGCTGGTCTATCTCCTCACGAAGTGATGTTAAGTCTTTCATGCAACCTTTAAAACTTTTAGAATAGCAACGCCGTTGCGACTAAAACTTTTTCAACTCGCTGATTATTTCAGCGCAGCAATCGCCTCCCTGAGCGTAGCGATACGGCTCTCGGCATCGGATTTCTTTTTGCGCTCGAGTTCTACGATCTCAGGTTTGGCATTTTGCACGAAACGTTCGTTGCTCAGCTTGCCCATCACACCGCGGAGGAAACCCTCTTGGTGCGCCAACTCAGCTTCGAGTTTCTTGAGCTCTTCGTCCACATTGATGAACTTCTCCAATGGTACGCTATACTCAGTTGTGCCCACGATAAACGATGCGCAACCTGCGCTCTTCTCTGCACCTACAGCCAACTCTACATTACCTAATTTGGTAACCACTGCTGGCAATGCTTCTGGAGTAATCAAAGTCAATATCTCTTTAGGTGAGATATTTTTTTGCGCACGGATATTGCGGATAGCAGAGATGATATCGAAGCATTGTTCAGCTTCCTTCACCTCTGAACCACTGAACTCCTGAACCTTCTCCAAAGGACTTACCATCAAACTCTCGCCCTCTTGGCGGTCCTCAATGGCTTGCCACAATTCCTCAGTAATAAATGGCATGAATGGATGCAAGAGTTTGAGCATCGTATCCATAAACTGGATCGTCTTCTCATACGTTGCCTTATCAATTGGCTGACCGTATGCAGGTTTGATAATCTCCAAGTACCAACCCGAGAAATCATCGCAGAAGAGTTTGTAGATAGCCATCAACGCTTCGCTGAGGCGGTATTTGCTGAAGAGGTCAGCCACCTCCTCTTGTGCTTTAGCCAATACAGCATCAAACCAGTCAACGCCCCACTTATTGGTAGCAGGCATTTCTGCGTCTGCTACCTCCCATCCCTTAATCAATCGGAAGCAGTTCCAAATCTTGTTGCAGAAGTTTCTTCCTTGCTCGCACAGACTGTCATCAAACAAAATATCATTGCCCGCAGGAGCGCAAAGCATCATACCCATACGCACGCCGTCCGCACCGAAACGCTCAATCAAATCCAGTGGGTCTGGACTATTGCCGAGCGATTTGGACATCTTGCGGCCGAGTTTATCGCGCACAATACCTGTGAAATATACATGACGGAATGGCATCTTACCAATATACTCATATCCTGCCATGATCATACGTGCCACCCAGAAGAAGATAATATCTGGACCAGTCACAAGGTCGGCTGTTGGGTAGTAGTAGTTAATCTCCTCGTTACCTGGGTGGTTGATGCCGTCAAACAAACTGATTGGCCACAACCACGAACTGAACCATGTGTCCAATGCGCCTTCATCTTGCACCAGTTCCTCAACTTTCAATCCCGATTGCTCGGCAGCCGCCTCCATGCTTGGTGCTACGATAATCTTATCCTCTGGATAGTTCTCGGCACCTGTCTCTTCCAGCAATGCTTTCTCGTAGTACGCAGGGATACGGTGTCCCCACCATAGTTGGCGTGAGATACACCAGTCTTTGATGTTCTCCAGCCAGTTGCGGTAGGTGTTTTTGTATTTCGTTGGATAGAACACAATGTCGTCGTTCATTACCGGTGGCAATGCGATGTCAGCAAAGTGTTGCATGCGGATGAACCATTGCAAACTGAGGCGTGGCTCGATAGGCACATTGGTACGCTCGGAGTAACCCACTTTGTTGGTATAGTCTTCCACTTTCTCTACCAATCCCTCGGCTTGGAGATCCACTACGATTTGCTTGCGGCAGTCGAAGCGGTCCATGCCTTGGTAGGCAGCCACGTTAGGATAGAGGTCTGCCTCCAATCCTTCTACATTCACGTGCGCGTCTGCGGTAAATATATCATAGGTGGTGAGGTCATATTTTTGTCCCAATGCGTAGTCGTTCACGTCGTGCGCAGGAGTTACCTTCAAGCAACCTGTACCGAAATCAATCTCCACATAGCGGTCTTCAATCACAGGAATCACGCGACCTACCTTAGGCACAATCACGTGCTTGCCTTTCAGCCATTGGTTCTTAGGGTCTTTAGGGTTGATACACATCGCCACGTCGCCCATGATAGTCTCAGGACGAGTGGTAGCCACTACTGCGTAATAACCCTTCTCATCCTTATGAACCACATTGCCATCCTCGCAAGCAACTCCCTTCCCTTCAGGGAGGGGATGGGGGTAGGCTTCTTGTTCAGCCACATAGTACTTCATATAGTACAGTTTCGAGTGCTCCTCTTGATAAATCACCTCCTCATCGCTGAGGGCTGTCTGGCGCTCTGGGTCCCAGTTTACCATACGCAGTCCGCGATAAATCAGTCCCTTGTTGTATAGGTCGCAGAACACATCTATCACTGCTTTGGAGCGTGTCTCGTCCATGGTGAAGGCAGTACGGTCCCAGTCGCATGAGCAGCCGAGTTTGCGCAATTGCTTGAGGATGATACCTCCGTGCTCCTCGGTCCAAGCCCAAGCATGTTTCAGGAACTCCTCACGGGTGAGGTCGCTCTTGTTGATGCCTTGCTCTTTGAGGCGTTTGATCACTTTGGCTTCGGTAGCGATACTCGCGTGGTCGGTACCAGGTGCCCAACACGCGTTTTTGCCTTCGAGACGTGCACGACGCACCAGAATATCTTGAATAGTGTTATTGAGTACGTGTCCCATGTGCAGTACACCTGTCACGTTTGGTGGAGGGATTACTACGGTGTATGCCTCACGACCGTCTGGCGTGCTGTGAAACAACTTGTGGTCAAGCCAATATTGATACCATTTGGCTTCGATGTCTGTTGGATTGTATTTTGCGTCCATATATTCAAGCCCTAAGGGGCTGTTAAAAAAAGGGTTAAAAGTTTCAATGTTTCAATGGGATTCTTGCGTATAAAACACAAAACGCCAAAAATTGTGCAAAGTTACTACAAAAAATGCACATACGCAAGTAAAATGAGCAAAAGTTTATTTTTAGGCTCGTTTTCTCTGTATTTGGGCTGCGTAAGGTGGCAGTATAATTGGCTACGTTGCCTTATCTTTTCGCTTTCTTTCTCGTTACCATCTCGTTACCACTTCGCTATCACTCACTTACCATCCAATACTTTCCCTATACCCAGCTACCTGTCCTCCGCTCGACTCCCTAATATCCTCCACCTCCAGCGCAGCAACCTACCAACTACAGGCGCACAGCGCCGATCTACAGCGAAGCGAACTACCACCTGTCACACGCCACCTATCTTGTGCTCGGCGTTAACCCGCCGAGTAATATTCTTCTATTGCCTCGACATGTTGTCGAGTATTCTATGCAATCTT
>CAMEKM010000065.1 GCA_945921355.1 uncultured Bacteroidales bacterium | reverse complement strand
CCTCGTGGCGAGCCTTTGACGAAGTCGAGGATAAGGTCGCGTTCGGGGCTTTGTGGCAGGGTGGTCTCAATCTGCTCCACTGCTTGGCTGACGTTCAAGCCAGAGAGATATAGGATGCGATAGGTGTTTTGGATGGCAGTAATCTGCTCTTGGGTGAACGCACGGCGGTTCAATCCAACGGAGTTGATACCGCAATAGGAGATTGGTTCGCGAGCAGCAATGATGTATGGAGGCACATCCTTATTAATTTTTGAGCCACCTTGAACCATCACATGTGCACCGATATGCGAGAATTGGTGCACTAAACTACCGCCACCGATAATAGCCCAATCCTCTACCACTACTTCGCCTGCGAGTTGGGTAGCATTGGACATGATGATATGGTCGTGCAAGAGGCAATCGTGCGCCACATGGCAATATGCCATGATAAGGCAGTGGTTGCCTACCACGGTTTTACCTTTGCTGGCTGTGCCGCGGTGGATAGTGGCGAACTCACGGATCGTGGTGTTATCGCCGATGATAGCATATGTCTTTTCGCCTTTATACTTGAGGTCTTGTGGGTCGCCACCGATAACTGCGCCCGAATAGATATGGCAGTTTTTGCCGATACGTGTACCGCTGTAGATGGTGACATTATTGTCAATCACGGTACCTTCGCCAATCTCTACATCCTCGTGGATGCAAGAGAAGTGTCCAACCGTTACAGAAGGGTGAAGCTTTGCTTCTGGATGAATAAAATTCATATCTTTTAAAGTTAAAACGGAAAGGTGAAAGCTGAAAACTTATTTTCCCCAATCCTTGTTATTATTCATTTATTTTTGCTGTTTTCCGCTGCAACTTTGTTGCGTAGGCGTTTTGCGCATTGGGTGTTGAACGTGTGACCAGGGCGCAAAGCAGCAATCTTACCTTGAATACGGCAGCCGAGCAGCGACATGTCTCCAATAAGGTCCAGCAACTTGTGACGCGCTGGCTCGTTGGGGTAGTTTAGCGGACTGAGATAGCCCAACTTGTTGGCATCCAAGCGTGGCTGCCCCAGTTTGTCGGTCATGTAGTCCAATCCCTCTTGTGACATAGGTGTCTCATAGATGACGAGGGCATTCTGTAGGTCGCCACCTTTGATGAGTCCCATGCGTAGCAGTGGTTCGATCTCGCGTACGAAGCAGAACGTGCGTGCTGCGGAGAGTTCGCGCTTATAATCAGCAAGGTTTTTAATCTCTGCACTCTGTTCGCGCAAGATACCGCTTTCGTAGGTAATAGTTACTCCTGCCTCGTAGTGATCGCATGGTTGTATTACCATCTTGTTGCCTCGCTCGGAGATATACTCGATGGGCTCGGTAACAACGAATACTTTTTGCTCTGCTTCTTGCTCTTGCAACCCCACTTTTTCGATGGATTGGATATAATATTTCGCGCTACCGTCTAAGATTGGCATCTCTGGTGCATCCACCTCTATGAGGCAGTTGTCCACGCCCATAGCATAGAGGGCAGATAGTGCATGTTCTACGGTGGACACTTTCCATGCGCCACACTCGAGTACGGTGCCGCGTTCGGTAGCAGTGACATAGTCAGCAATAGCTTCGTAGGTAGGACGCCCTTCAAGGTCAGTACGACAAATGCGCACGCCCGTATTCTTCTCTGCAGGGAGGAAGTTAGCATGGATAAATAGTCCGGTATGTAATCCTTTTCCTTCGAAGGAAAACGGTGCTTTTAATGTATGTTGCTTCATTATTTTCTATATATTTTTGCATACTACTCTAATGTAGTATGAATTTCGCTGCAAAGGTACAATAAAAAATGCATATTTGCAAGCAAAATTGCGGAAAGTTCACTTTCGACGCTATTTTTAAGGCAAATGAGCTGCATTATGCGATAGTATCAAGATATTTCACTCCCTGTTTTGCATACTATCTGTGGAATTAAGATTTCTGCCCATTAAACTAAGTAGGTGTAGTATTCGTATATAGTTTCTTTTCTTTGATCTCCCTATCAATTCGCTATCAACTACGGTAGATATACGGTAGATATACGGTACATACACGGTAGATAAACGGTATATTAATATATGCACACCGTAGGAACACCGTGAAGTGTACCCCTAATATTAGACACAATGCTACACTACACGACATAATATGACACATTTTTTACATAACACTTGCAAATCTCGCAAATATTCCGTATCTTTGCATCCATAATTACCAATCACTATCCCCTCCGACGGCAAGGAGGAGACTCCCCGTACAACTGGATCTATTCGAAACATCCGAAATCCGATCCATTTTCATCCTTCTCCATGATGGAGTAGAGTACACTATCATGGGACAAGAATTGTAATGTGTTACGAGAGTTTATAAGACGGCGCAAGCGCCTACTATTTAGAAGCAAGTGCGGGTAATTTGCCCGCACTTTGTTTTGGAAGTATGTTTGGAGTATTTGCCACCGTTATGAGATAGGCAAGAGTTACCGATCACAGTTTTTGCACATCTCAGGCAATGGAGCGATAGCGTGGAGCACGCGATTGCGCAGAGCATTGGCTCGCTTGGAATGAAAAATATCAGCTAACGATTGGGTTGTGATGTTACCTAAATAATGGTGGTGATCCTTATCGTAGCAGCAAGGCAGGACATCGCCTGTGGTGGTGATGACACAGCCAGACCATAGGCGATAGCAAGGCGATGATGCAAGATGCGAGATGCGAAATGATTTCTTGTGAATATAGGTGCCGTTGGCCATTTTCTTATAGCGAGAGTAACGCTCGTTGGTGGGCATGAGAGGATGGCCATGCTCAAAATCATAGAGTTGGGCAGTCTTGAAGACAAGGTGAGTGGCTCCAAGTTTCTTATAATGCTTTTTGATCCAATGCCATTCATGCTCATTGCTGCGAAGCCGTAATACTTGTAATTCAATGCGAATAGGGGAGTGCCAATTATCTTTTGCTTGCCGTAAAAATAGTAGTCCCTCTAATGCTTTGTGCAAGCTGCCTCCAACACGGTATGCAGTATATGACTCTTCTGAAAAACCATCAATTGATACGATGATTTGGCTTAATCCACTCTTCACCAACGCATCTGCCATTTTCTTATCCAAGGCTTGTGCATTGGTTGATACGATGGTATAAAGTCCAGCATGATGGGCACGAGCAATCATTTCAGGCAATTGCTTGTTGAGTAGCGGTTCACCTTGAAAATAGAACTGCATCGTGTGTGCTGTCTTTTGTACTTGTTCCAACACTCTTTCAAAGACCTCCATGCGCATTGTTCGTTCTATCGTTGTTGGACTAGTCGATGGCGATAAGTCTTGGTTCCTTGTTCTTGAATCTTTGTTCCATCTCCCAACCAGACATTCGGGGCAGTGGAGTTGGCAGAAATTGGCGGGTTCAACGCTGACGAAGGTGGGCAAATGACGCACACGCACTACCCCGAAGAGTGATAGTGCGTAACTAAACCAACAATGCAGTTGGTTGGTGATTCTACTTGCAAGGAATCTTGTTGACACGACGCTCGTGACGACCTCCTTCGAACTCAGTGGTAAGGAAGATTTTAATCAATTCGATAGCCTTCTCTGCAGAGATATAGTTGGCAGGCAGACCGATAATGTTGGCATTGTTGTGTTGACGTGCCAAACGAGCCAATGGTTCGTCCCAACAGAGAGCAGCACGAATGCCTTGGTGGTGGTTGCAAGTCATGGTGATACCATTGCCTGTAGAGCAGATAGCTATACCCATATCGTTGGTGCCGTTCTCTACAGAAGCTGCCATCGGATGAGCGAAGTCGGGGTAGTCGCAGCTGTCGGTAGATGGGCAGCCGTAATCGGTAACTTGTATGCCTTGCTCTGTGAGCCAAGCGATAATAGTTTGTTTGAGTGCAAAGCCTGCGTGATCAGATGCAATTCCGAGTTTTAAGTCTTTCATATGATAGATATTAATTATTAACTATATATTGGTTGAGTGGGCATGGGATTTGACACTCCAAGCAATGGTGGGTGGTGTAGGCGATGCATTGGGTGGCATCCCATACCTCATTTCTCAATGCACCTGTAGGGCAAGCATCTAAGCATAGACGACAGTTGGCACAAAGTGCGGATATTGGGTATTGGGTATAGGATGTTGGTACTGGTTTGTTGATAATAATCTCCCCAGGGTGAACCATGCTGCCCAATGTGGGATGAATGAACTGGTGATTCTTACCAATAAATCCTAACCCTGCCTCCACACACCAGCGGCGTTCGAGTATCGGCGCCGAGTCGCAAAAAATATGTTGGTGAGTGGAAGATACGATATCTTCGCCAAATGTTTCTTTAAGTCGTGCTTCTAACGTATAAAGCAAAGACTTTACACGTCGGTGATAGTCACGTCCTGAATGCTCAAAGCTTAGCAGACATACCACCACTGCCTGTGCGCCAGGCACCAGCAGAGCAGGGTCGTAGCGTTTGTCACAATTGCGCTCTAAATAATCCATCTCGCCATGCAGCCCCTGGGCTATCCAACTATCCATAAACTCAGCATCATCGTCCAAACGATGAACAGGCGCTACAGCGCAGGCATCAAAACCAACCTGAAGAGCGAGTTTAGAGATATTTTCGGATGTCAGCGTCAAGTTGCTCGAAGTTGGAGTATCGTCCTTGTACATTGCCTTTTCGATCAAGGAGGAAAAGGGTTGGTAGCGATTGTACATTGTATTGCATAAGTACCTCAGTGGCTTTCTCGCCTGCATAGACATTGGTCCAAGGGAGGTTAACTACACCATCTTCCCACAACAGACGGTTGCGGTCAAGCGATACGGAATAGATTGCCATACCACGTTTGCTGTAGCGGTTGTAGAGTTCGCGAAGTTCGAAGATATATCCCTTGCTTTGCTCCATCTCAATAGCTGAGAAGTCAAGCACAATCACTTTGCCACGCAGGTCGGACAGTGATTGGGTGATGCCATTGTCGTCTTGCAGGGCGATGTCTAAAAAAGCATTTTCAGCATTGTCAATGAGCTGACGCATAGCAACTTGCTGCTGTATCTCGCGTTCTGCCTTCAGCGCGCTGCTGACCTGTGCATAGAGTGCTTTGCTGCGTTCATAATCGGGCATCCAAGTATGGAAGGATGTAGCTACAGCTTGGTACATACGGCGATCGGCAGGGTGGTATAAATCCCAAATATATTCTCCTCCTTGCTTAAGGAATACTGCATAGTATGCAGCAAGTGAACGAGGATTTTGCACGATGGTCTGCTGTGCCTGCTCACGTAGTTGCTCACGTGTAGCAGTGCGCGCTGTAGCTCGCAGTTGTGCGATAGTAAGCGAGGCATCACTTCCATCAATAGATAAGGTGTATGGCAGACTATCGAGTGTGGTAGAAACAACGATTGCTTCGATGGAATCGACCGCTAATGGCAGTGAACGACTGCCTACGCGCAGACGATAGAAGTCAGGGTATTGTGGGCTAGGTGCATGGAGTGAAAAGTCTCCATTTTCGTCCAAAATGCACGAATCCATCGGAGTTGTATGGGTGAGAGCGGTATGCTCCAAGTATAATGTTTCCCCCTCTGCTCCATCCAGTATGCCAGAGACGGAGAACTGTGGTGAGTGTTGACAAGCAACGAAGAGCGTTGCTACTAATGCGAGACAAATATATTGTGATTTCATAAGCAGAGATTAGCCAAATACTATTGCAAGATTCCCAAACATCAACTTACATGCAATCGCCAACACGATGATACCAAAGAATTTGCGAAGGATGTACAATGTAGTCTGCCCCACATATTTGTTGAGCCAATTGGTGCCTCTAAGCACAAAGAATAGTGCAACAGTATTGAGCGCGACAGAAATAACAAGGTTGATAATATCGTATTCAGCTGTAATAGAGAGCAAGGCCGTAAATGCACCTGGACCGGCGTACATTGGGAACGCTAATGGCACGATGCTACCAGAACCCTCAAGACCTTCGTTCTTGAAAATAGTGACATCTAACACCATCTCTAAAGCCATAAGGAAGATGACAAATCCACCAGCAATGGCGAAATACTCTATCTTAACACCGAATAATTTGAGCACCCATTCACCTGCGAAGAGGAATGTGATAAGAATAACGATAGTGGCAATACATACCTTCAAAGGAGAGATTTTAACTCCCTTTTTTATCATATTAAGTGTAATAGGGATATTGCCAAACGGGTCAATAATGGCAAAAAGAAAAATGAACGAAGACAATACTTGCCAAATGTCGAATACACCAAAAAACTCTCTCATAAATCAATAAATAAAATAGTATAACATAATGATTCGATTAATCTTGACACAAAGGTACAATAAAATATGTATATATGCAAGAAAAAATGCAAAAACTTTATTTTTATAACTCATCTACAAAAACAACCACCTAAATAGAAGTGGTTGTTTGTACTTTGTCGGGATGACAAGATTTGAACTTGCGACCTCCGGTCCCCCAGACCGTTGCGCTACCGGGCTGCGCCACATCCCGTTGTCGAAAGTGAGTGCAAAGGTACTGCTTTTTTTTTATTCGTGCAAATTATTTTTCTTAATTTTACAAAAATCTGCTTGTTTGGCGAGGTAAAGGTAATTCGGTATATAATCTAAAAATTGATACTCATTGTCACGGACTTCTGCTATAATAGTATCTCTACCATTGCTTAGCATCAAAAATGGTACTTTTATTCGATGGTTGTAAACAGCAGCTTGATCAAATACTTGTTGCGTAAGTGCCACTGTTTCAGCTTTGAATTCAATTAGCATCTGTGGTTGCATCTGCTGATTGTATATAACGGCATCGCAACGCTTTTTTAGACCCGCAACTTCAATAGAGACTTCCACTCCAATCAGTCCATGCGGATAGCCATAATTAGTTTCTAACACGCGCAAAACACTCTGTCTAACATGCTCCTCTGGCGTGAGGCGGACATATCGCCGCCTCCACGCACAAAGAACATATTGTTTGCCGTTTTGAGTGCGGATTTGCATTACTTCTGCCAGTTATCTTTCAGCGAAGCGGTGCGGTTGAAGACCAGTTTCTCAGCGGTGGTGTCTGGGTCCACTACGAAATAGCCATGCTTGAGGAACTGGTAGTTGTTGCACTTAGCAATGCCATTCACAACCTCTAGTGCATGCATCTCGGCTTTCATTGCACCCTCAATCTTGCAGGTTGTCACCTTCAAACTATCAGGATTGAGCAAGTCGCGGAAGTCGCCTTCCTCTGCGGATGGGTTCTCGCACGCAAAGAGGCGGTCGTATAGGCGAACCTCGGCATCAAGGCAAGAGTTGCATTCTACCCAGTTGATGGTAGATTTGGTCTTGCGATTGCCGCCCTCGGTACCCGACTTAGAGTCTGGGTCGTAGGTTGCATATATGGTAGTGATATTGCCCTCTGCATCCTTCTCGCAGCCTGTGGCTTGGATGATATATGCCGCTTTGAGGCGTACCTCGCGGCCACCAGGGCTGAGGCGGAAGAACTTCTTATCTCCTTCCTCTTGGAAGTCACCACGCTCGATATAGATCTCCTTGGCGAACTTCATCTCGCGGGTACCCAATTCTGGGTGTCCATCGATATTCTCTGCTACAATGGTCTCGCCTTCGCCCGCAGTGGGGTCCCCGAAAGTGCTCGTGGCACTTTGGGGTGCTTTGTAATTGGTGATAACAAGTTTCACAGGGTCGAAGATTGCGCATACGCGTGGAGCCGTTTCTTTGAGTGTCTCACGCACGGTATGTTCGAGCAAGCCGAGGTCAATCATACCTTCCACTTTGGTGTAACCAATCTTGTCGATGAAAGCACGAATGGCCTCTGGGGTATAACCACGACGACGGAGACCGCAAACGGTAGGCATACGTGGGTCGTCCCAACCGCTTACCAATCCCTCCTTCACGAGTTGGAGCATCTTGCGTTTGGACATCACGGTGTAGGTGATATTGAGGCGGTTGAACTCATATTGGCGTGGGCGGTAGTCGCCTGTAACAAATTGGTCGATATAGTAGTCGTAGAGTGGGCGGTGTACCACGAACTCCAGCGTACAGATAGAGTGAGTTACGCCCTCAAAGTAATCGGATTGACCGTGCGCGAAGTCGTACATAGGATAGACGTTCCATGTGCGGCCCGTGCGGTGGTGAGGATGGGTGGTGATGATACGGTACATGATTGGGTCGCGAAAGTGCATGTTTGGATTAGCCATATCTATCTTCGCACGCAAAACCATCTTTCCATCCTCAATTTCGCCATTCTGCATAGCTTGGAAAAGGCGAAGGTTCTCATCGATAGGACGATCGCGGTAAGGCGATGCTACACCGGGTTCGGTAGGTGTACCCTTCTGCTCGGCGATCTGCTCTGCAGTCTGCTCATCTACGTATGCCTTGCCTTGTTTGATGAACTCGATAGCGAGGTCGTAGAGCTGTTGGAAATAGTCAGAAGCGTAGTAGATATTGCCCCACTTGAATCCTAACCAAGCGATGTCTTGCTGGATAGAATCCACGTATTCTACATCCTCTTTGACGGGGTTAGTGTCATCAAAACGCAGGTTGCAGACTCCATTGTATTTCTCGGCGATACCAAAGTCCATGCAGATGGCCTTGACGTGACCGATATGCAGGTAACCATTTGGCTCTGGCGGGAAACGTGTCTGAATGCGTCCGTCGTTCTTACCTTCTTGTAAATCTTTTTCTACGATCTGCTCAATAAAATTGAGACTTCTTTCTTC
>CAMEKM010000064.1 GCA_945921355.1 uncultured Bacteroidales bacterium | reverse complement strand
CTCCCCCTTTTTTGTGTCTTTTCCCAATCCCCCGCCGTGCCATATCTTTGCCGCAAAATCGCAAAGATATGGCACTTTCTCTTTTCTCAGACATCCCCGATACCTGCTACACCTCGCAGTTGCAGAAAATCGAAATCGAGACCGACGTTAGTCTGGGTCGTAGTCTCCCATTTGATATCGTCATTACCGATCTGCGTGCGGCGGAAACCGGAAGGAAGAATACCGCCACCGTTGGTGCCGGCGATGTCGTACGACGTACCGTAAGACTGACCGCCGTTCTCATTCACACCGTAGTTGGAGTCATAGATGGTATAGCGTGCGGTAGCATTGATATCCTGGTTACCCGTCTGACCCCACGAGACACGCAGTTTCAGATCGTCCAACCACGAATTGGCTCCTGCCATGAACTTCTCCTGGCTGATACGCCAACCGGCGGAAACAGAGGGGAAGAAAGCAAAGCGGTTGTTTTTACCGAAACGGCTCGAACCGTCATAACGCATCGTCAGAGATACAAGGTAGCGGTTGTCGTAACTATAGTTCGCCTTTCCGAAGAAAGAGATCAGCGAGAAACTGCCGCCGCCTCCATAAGCCTGGGCTATACCCGTTCCTGCGGATGGCCACATATAGGTAGGATTGAGCACGATGAAGTCCTCTTTATAAGCAGAGAACCACTCATCTATCTGTCTGTTAAGCTCCGTTCCCAACAAGAAGTCAGCACGGTGTTTACCCATCTCCAGATTATAGGTAATAATGGCGTTCCACATCCATTTTGTCCAATGCTCTTGTTTTGCTTCTACAGCATTCTTATCGTTGGCTACTACGCCTTCGGTAATAGGATATGTAAAGAATCGCTGTCTCTTTTGCGCATAGTCGATACCAGCCGTAGTACGAATATTCAGACCTTTGATCGGGTTGATATTGATGAACACGTTTCCGAACAAACGCCAATAGGTGTATCGGTTGTCTTTACTGCGCTCCAGGATAGAGAGAGGGTTCTCACGCTGTGGGAAACCGCTGGACGAAGGAGCCTGCGCCAGATCGCCGTTGGTCGTATAGACAGGCAGCAAGGGATTATACTGAAGTACACTCTCAATATAGCCGCCGGGAGCGGTAACCTCGGATGTTCTGTTCAACGTGAAGTTCTCACCGATTGTCACGTAGTCCTTCAGGATCTTGTAGTCCGTATTGATACGCGCCGAGAAACGGTCAAAGTTAGTCGTCTTGATGACACCATCATTCTTATAGTATCCGAGCGAGAAGAAGGAACTACCCTTCTGACCGCCGTTGGATACCGACACATTATAATTCTGTATCACGCCCGGGCGCGTGGTCTCGGCATACCAGTCCGTGTTGGCGGCAGGCACCGTTCCCGCATCGTCGAGGTACTTTTTCATGACCATACTATTGAGCACCGGATAACCCTGTGCGTCATAACCCCAGTCGTAACTGTATCCCAAGGCATTAGTGTTCGGGTTCTCGCGGTCATTCACATATCCCTGCCACATCACGCGGCCGAACTCCTCGGAGTTGAGCACCTTCATCCGGTTGGTGTACGACTGCACCGCTACGCTCGCGTCCAGATCCACGCGGATCTTACCCTCCGCACCCTTCTTGGTGGTGATGATAATGACGCCGTTCGCGGCACGCGATCCGTAGATAGAAGCCGAAGCGGCATCCTTCAACACTTGGATGGACTCGATATCGTTGGGGTTCAACTCATGCATACCGGATTTGGTAGGCACACCGTCGATGATATAGAGCGGGTCGTTGTCGTTGAGCGTACCGATACCACGGATACGGACCGTTGCCGCACCGGAGGGGTTACCATCGGCGGAGATATTCATACCCGGGATCTTACCCTGCAGGGCTTTCATCGGGTTGTTCTCCTGCTGTTTCTCCAGATCTTTCGCCGAGATAGCAGAAACAGCACCGGTCAGGTCGGCTTTGCGCTGTGTCGTATAACCCGTTACTACCACTTCCTCCAGCACCTCGCTGTCCTCCGCGAGGGAGACTTTCATGTTCGCTTTGGGGAATAACTGCTGGGTCTTATAGCCCACATACGAAATCACTACCATGGCATCCTTACCGACGGAAAGTGAGAAATTACCATCTAAATCGGTAATCGTACCATTCGATGTGCCTTCCTCCAGTACAGACGCTCCAATGATAGGTTCATCGTAGGCATCTACTACGATACCATTCACATCTATATTCTGTGCATAGATAGTGGAGGTGAAAATACCTAAAATGGTTAGGAAAAGTAATAATTTGTGTTTCATGATGTTGAATTTTGGTATGTATTGCAAAGGAAAATTTTATTTTCGGTCGCAAAGATACAACAAAATTCAAATATAATAATATAAGAAAAATACCAATGAATGTAATAAATGTTACATCATTGGTACTTTTGCTATGATTTGAAAGATATGTTTTATCTCGTATGTTCTATAACATATTTTTTTGTTTGGCTATGTCCCGTGCTGTTCTACGCTCGGATTAATACCAAAAAACTCTTTATAGCACTTGGTGAAATAGCTGGCAGATGTGAATCCAACCTCGTATGCCACTTCTTGGATGGTGGCATCGGTTTTGCGTAACATCTGTTGAGCTTTTCTTAATCTCACGTGTCGGATAAGCTCAATTGGCGATATGCCTGTGAGTGCTTTGGTCTTGCGGAAGAGTTGTGTACGGCTTACTCCAAGTAGTTCGCTTAGCATTTCCACATTGAGTTGGCTATTGTTGAGATGTTTTTCAATTTGTTTTTGCAAGTGCTGCATAAAGAGTTCATCTTGTGACTGCTGTACCTTTGTTTGTTCTAGTTCGGCAGTAATTGCCTCTAATTGCTCTTGTTGTTTAGCTATCACTCGTGCGTGTTCTGCACGTTCCGCTCGTATGCGTCGTCGATAGCGGTATTCCCACCAAAGGCCAATCAATAAGCAGAGTACCATGACGAGGCACCCTACTGTGGTGTAGAGGAGATTGCGTTGCATCTTGGACATATCCCATAACAATTTGATACGCTGTTGCAGTGCTTTGATGCTAGCAATATTGTGTTCTATCTCGCGGGACATAAGGTGCATAGTTTCTGCAGTGTTGCGATCTACTAACATGATGGGTAGAACAGTATCCCGCAGGAAGGGTTCGCCTTGTAAAATCTTAGCGGCTGATTGTATGACTAAATCTCCTCGGCTGGCGTAGGTGACGGATGCGTTGATCTTACCTTGCAAGATGGCTTCAACCCCATTGCCATCACCTGTCATGGCATCGGTGCCTAATATGGTGATAGGGGAAGCATTCACCTTATAAATTTCGCGCGCGTACGCGAGCTTCTCTACCACTTCAGCAGCAGCTATAGCCATAATGTCGTTTTGTGCCACGATGGCATTTGTTTGAGGATAGAGGCGAAGGAGTGAGTCAGCAACAACTCGAGCGGGAGCTGCTAACCAATTGGCATTGCCCGAGCCCAGCAAACGGATATTGCTTTGATCTTTTAGTCCGTCAATGAGTCCTTTGTGACGCCATATGCATGGGGTGGAGCCTTGTAGTCCCATAATCTCAATGACGTATAATGGTTGTTTGGCGGTGGAGTGATGGAGCGTGGCTTGTTGGATTAACCAAATAGCCATATGTTGCCCCACGGCATAGTTGTCTCCACCGATGAAGGCCGTGTATTTTTCGCCAGTCACTTGTCGGTCTGCAATGATGACAGGAATCCCCGCATCGTACGCACGGCTTACGGCTGGCTTGACCTCTTCTGCCTCGTTGGGACATATGATGAGCAAATCCACTTGTTCGGTGATAAAAGAGTCTATCTGTGCGCATTGCAGTTCGCTGTTGTCGTTGGCATGGCGGATAGAAAGCTGCAAATTAGGATGGAAAATTAACTCTTGCTCCATCTCCTCATTCATCTTTTTGCGCCATGCATCGTCGGAACACTGACTGACCCCAATGCGATAAATAGCATTAGGTTTGTGTTGGCAACATCCTACTAATAGTAAGAAATATAGAATAGATACGGGGTATAATACAAGGAATCTAATGTTGTTTTTCATGTGATAAAAGGGTTTTACGTGGCAAAGGTACAATATTTTTTTTAATTTAGCAAATAATCTTGTGTTTTTCTGCCCTATTAGTACGAAGATTAGCAAGAATATATCCAAACATGTAGCAAAAACCGAACGTATGTGTGCTGCCGAACGCCGAGGCGATAACCCTAGTGAGGATTGTTATGGTCTATCGATCGCTCGGTGTGCGGCGCGTTGAGTGAGGCGCTTTTGCTGTTTGGTCATCTCGGCGTTCTTGTAAGGATTGCGTCGGCATTCTTTGCCTGTGAGCAGTTCGTACCATACGCATGCTGCGGTATAATCCATGATTTGCTGGCTCTTCTGATATCGTATGAGCGCAATATACCATCAACCCACCTAAGCGCAAACCTACTTATCCATTTGGTTTTGGCTTGAGTTATACGACATTTGCATACAGCGAAGCTACATTGAATGGTGACCAAGTTACAGTATCTGTTACCAACACGGGTAGTCGTTCAGGTCAAGAGGTGGTGCAACTCTATGTAACGGATAGCAAGGCGTCTGTTGTTCGTCCTAAGAAGGAGTTGAAGGGATTCTGTAAGGTAGCATTGCAACCAGGTGAAACAAAATTGGTTTATTTGATAGATTCATCTATCATTTTAAAAAAATATTTTGCTTAATTTGCGTATGTGCATTTTTTGTTGTACCTTTGTAGCCGAATGTGGGTACTAGGCTTTATATACCACATACGTAGCCTTGTATTACCCTATACGGACAATACTAACAAATAAATTATACACGATTATGACAATTAATGATTACAAATTCGCTGGAAAGAAAGCGATTGTTCGCGTGGACTTCAATGTGCCATTGAACGAGAACGGAGAGATTACTGACGATACCCGTATCCGCGGTGCGTTGCCAACCCTCAAACACATCCTCGAAGAGGGTGGTGCGCTCATTATCATGAGCCACATGGGTAAACCCAAAGGCAAAGTAGTTGCTAAATATAGCTTGAAGCAAATCGTTGACGCTGTTAGTGCTGCACTCGGTGCTCCAGTACAATTCGCTGAGGATTGCGCTAAAGCTGCTGATAAGGCTGCTGCACTCAAAGCAGGCGAAGTACTCCTTCTTGAGAACCTCCGCTACTATCCAGAAGAGGAAGGCAAACCTGTAGGTATTGACAAAGAGGATCCTGCATACGAAGAGGCAAAGAAAGCCATGAAGGCAAGTCAAAAAGAGTTTGCTAAAACCCTCGCAAGCTACGCTGACTGCTATGTAAACGATGCTTTCGGTACTGCTCACCGCAAACATGCTTCTACCGCAGTAATCGCTGACTATTTCGATGCAGATAACAAGATGCTCGGCTACCTCATGGAGAAAGAGGTACAAGCTGTGGATAATATCCTCTCTAACATCAAACGTCCTTTCACCGCTATCATGGGTGGTTCTAAAGTATCTACCAAGATTGGTATCATCGAGAATTTGATGGATAAAGTGGACAACCTCATCCTCTGTGGTGGTATGACCTATACTTTCGCTAAAGCCAATGGTGGCGAGATTGGTAACTCTATCTGCGAGAATGACAAACTCGATCTGGCACTTGATATCATCGCTCAAGCTAAGGCTAAAGGCGTGAATCTCGTATTGGCAACTGATTGCGTAGCTGCTGACGCATTCTCTAATGATGCGAACACACAAGTATGCCCAAGCAACGCTATCCCAGAGGGTTGGGAAGGTGTGGATGTTGGTCCAGAGAGCCGCAAAGCATTTGCTGCTGCTATCGAAGGTGCAAAGACTATCCTTTGGAATGGTCCTGCAGGTGTGTTTGAGTTCGACAACTTCGCTGCTGGTTCTAAGGCAATCGCTGAGGCAATTGCTAAAGCAACCGACGAAGGTGCATATAGTTTGATTGGTGGTGGCGATAGCGTAGCTTGTGTCAACAAGTTTGGTATGGCTGACCGCGTAAGTTATATCTCTACTGGTGGTGGCGCATTGCTCGAGGCAATCGAGGGTAAAGTGCTCCCAGGTGTAGCAGCAATCAAAGGATAATCGCGTAGGCGATTATCCTGTTAAAAGAGTTTTAATAGTTTTAGTCGCGGCAAAGCCGCTGTTTTAAAGGTATGTTGCCTTTGACTAATATCACCTTTAAAACTCTTAAAACTTTTAGAACTTTTAAAACTTTATATTTTTTATGGAAATTTCAGGTAAGATTATACAAGTATTGCCAGAGCAAGGTGGCGTAAGCAAGACTTCTGGTAAAGAGTGGAAACTCCAAGCATACGTACTTGAGACACAGGAGCAATATCCACGCAAGGTGCACTTTGAGGTGTTTGGTGAAGATCGTATCAAAGCTAACCCATGCCAATTGGATGATATTGTAACTGTTAGTTTCGATATTGAAAGCCGCGAGTTCAACGGCCGTTGGTACACTTCCATTCGTGCATGGAAAATCCAACAAGGCGTAGTTGACGCTGCTGCTCCACAAGTCGTTCCTGCAGCTCAACCAGCGCCTGCTCCACAAGCTAATGTGGAGACATTCGACGCTGCTGCAGGCGTAGATGAAACTACTGATTTACCATTCTAATTTGGCTATAGGACGGCGTACCGCCTATTGGGTATTGGACGCCCTTCGGGCTATAGGTGATGAAAAAGATTATCGGATGGATAATAGCATTAAGCCTTCTGGCAGGTGGCGTTACTACTTGCGCCATCCGCTGGGAGGCGTGGTTTGGTAATCCGCCTGAGCCCGAATGGACAGAACCTATCATCACGCATCGGTTTAAGACTTTTAATAATGATAGTGTGTTGCGTGCTCTGCAACGTGACACATTGTCGTTTCTTTTATTGGGCGATATTCATAATTCGCTCACTAACGACCAAATGGCTGCTCTCTCTTTGCGCCATTCGGATATACAATTCTGGGCACAGATGGGCGATTGGATGGAGAGACCATATCTATGCTATGAGCAGATGATGTACCAATCGTTGTTGGGTACACGTCTTGACTCGCTGCCTATTGTAGCCATTTCTGGTAATCACGAATACCTCAAAGGCGTGGTGAAAACTTTGCCTGAACATTGGAAAACCATCTTCCCTAATCCGCAAAATGGCCCTGCTCGATTCTTGGGTACGACGTATTATGTGGACTTCCCACTCCTGCGACTAATAGCTATTGACACGGATGGTCTGCATCGTATGTCTGATTATACACAAGTAGCATTTTGGCTAAAGAAAACCTTGCGTGAGGCAGGTGATAAGTTCACCATAGTGATGATGCATCATCCTGTGTATAGCACCGCCAAAGGCAGACAAAATCCGCTCATGTGGCTAACGTTTTACGGTGCTATGCGCGAAGCGGATGTGGTGTTCTCTGGTCACGACCATAACTACGCTCGCCGCACGGAGTATTATAAGGAGCGTTTTTGGAAGAAAGAAGCACCCACAGTGTTCATTGCTACCAACGCCTCGAAAAAGAACTACCCTATCAAAGAAAACACGAGATACGACTATTCATTCTCTGGCGAACCCGTATATGAACACATCTCAATACAACCTAACCTATTGCGTATCGCTACCTATCAACTTTCTTCTGAAAAACTTCTTGATGAGGTGCTTATCCACCGCTTATCCACTCGATAACGTTCATCATCAGCAAACAAATCTCGCATAGTGTAAGGTGGCGAAGATAGTGAATCTTGTCACACTATATAATAACAAAAATCACCTGCGCTATGCGTAGGTGATTTTTGTTAATAGCAATCTATTGATTAGTAGGATGTGCGTTGGGTAGCAGCGTAGCTGATCTTCAGCGCGTAGGCACGGCGAAGCTCTTGCTTTATTTCTGCAATGATACCCATCTTAGTTTCCTTGTCTGCTTTGATTGACACCGTCATCAAACCTTGGTCTGACTCTTTCATTGACGAACGCTCGTTGATGATATAATCTCCAATCTCCTTTGCGTCAGCAAAAGCATCGTCCAATTGGATACGTGTCTCTGCACCGTATTGCTTGCGGAACTCAGCAGTAGGAGTACCTACATAGATGTAACGAACCAATGACTTCTTCTCCAACTTAGTCAACTCTGTGGCTTGAGGATTCTGGATTTGAACCTTGTAAGTAACCTCCTTCATAGAAGTTACAGACATGAAGAAGAACAAGAGCATGAAGATGATATCTGGCAATGAACTGGTGTTCAGCGCAGGCATCTCACGTTTATCGTTTCTACGAATTTTTGCCATACTTATTTTCCTCCATAATTTTTAGGTTCAGCCTCAGAAATCTTTTGAGGATAAATCTTGGCAATCTTCTTTTGCCACTCCTCATCAAGATCGTTGTAAGACGTGTGGAAATATTGTTGTGCGCACTCTTCGCGCAATTCATTGTAGGCGGCTACGAGTTCGTTTTGCACCTCCAAATATGCTTGATATTGTGTCTCTGCGTCATTTTGAACAGAAATCACGTGATCTTTTGCATATTTAACCATGCCAAATGGAGCACCGAAATCCTCCTCTACCAACTTAGGCATATTGGCATCGTCGTTGGGGTTAGCAATAAACTCCTTCGCCTTTGCGCGCAGTTGACGAACATCCAGCTCTTGACCTTGCACCAGGAGTTTGTTCTCCCAGTTGATCTTCACAACAAACAAGTTACGTTTGTTGATAT
>CAMEKM010000063.1 GCA_945921355.1 uncultured Bacteroidales bacterium | reverse complement strand
ATTCAAACCCAGGACCTTCAGAACCGGAATCTGACGCTCTATTCAGCTAAGCTACGGAGCCTTAGTATAGCGACTGCTTTGAATTTGTTTTTAATCCCGCCGCCCAACAAGTAGTAATACGTAATATACCAATGTTCCCAGTGATGAAAGAGCAGCAACAACGTAGGTATATGCTGCACTTCTCAAAGCGGAAGATGCCATAGGCGTAGTTTCTCTATCCGTAATACCTGCTTGCTCAAGCCATGCAACAGCACGTGTGCTAGCATTGATTTCTACAGGCAATGTAATGAACGCAAACAAGGTGGTAAATCCGTACAAAATAACTCCAGCCAATAGTAATTGTGGAAAAATCTCTAAAAGCAAGATACCACCGAGTAATATCCAAGTTAGCCAACGAGAAGCAAAAGTTACGATAGGAACTAACGCAGTTCGTATAGCCAATGGACTATATGCATAAGCATGTTGAATTGCGTGTCCACATTCGTGGGCTGCAACTGCGGCGGCTGCAACGCTATTGGAGTTGTAAACACCTTCGGAGAGGTTGACGGTCTTGTTACGAGGATCGTAATGGTCGGTTAGGTGTCCCGATGTACAAGTTACAACTACATCAGTTATACCATTATCGCGCAACATTCTCTCTGCCACTTCTTTACCTGTAAGGGGTAGATACACTTGAGAATACTTTTTGAAGCGGTGGTTGAGCAATTCACTAACAGCCCAACTCAAAAGAGCAATTGTAATAAATAAAACAAAATACATAATATCTTAAAATTAAGGTTTTCGTTTTTGGCGTCTGCATACTTTGCAATGTCCATGTACGTATAATGTGAAATATTCTGGAACAAAATTGCTAAACTTTTTATCTGCTAGCATGCGAATGATGGTTGAATCTTTTATTTCGCTAACGCGTCCACAGCGTTGGCAAACAATTTTGATGGTTGAACTATGGGGTAAAATCAATTCGTATTGTCCCGCTCGCACACCAAATTCTTTGTCGAGACGGCGTAATACACCTGCTTTTTCTAACAAATTGAGATTATTATATATAGTCGCTCTACTAATATTAATCTCTACCAATGCTTTTCGTAATTCTTCCACCGAAAAGGTTCGTAATTCACATGCGATTTGTAATATGGTCATACGCTCAGTAGTATGATGCAAATGGTGAGCATCCAAATATGCACACATTGTATCATACGCTTTGCGAAATATATCATTGTTTTTAGTCACAATCAAATAGCTTTGATATACGCTCTGCGACGTTTGTGGTACTTATGTGGGAATACTTCCCAATGATTGAGATTCTTAAAATTGGTTTCCATAATTGCCGTTGTCTCAATGCAACGGATATTATATTTTACGAAATACGGATGCTGATCAGCAATAATCACAGCATTAAGACCACGATCTTGATAATCAGGACGCACTGCAATAAGAAGAAAATCGAAGGTGTCATAGTGATCTGAATGTAAAGCTTTGAGCATGTGATACCAACCAAATGGGAACAACTTGCCTTTGCACTTGCGCATTGCTTTAGAGATGTCAGGCATACCGACACCAACGCCCACAACCTCATCTTTTTCATTGACTACTACTGTGACAAAATCAAAGTTGAGCAATGGGAAATACATGTCGCAATAGTGACGTTTTTGTCTGTCGGTAAGTGGCTGAAAATTATAGAGTTTCTGGTAGGCTTGATCAATTACATCCATATACGATGTACCATATTTCTGCACCAATTCTTTACAATTTTTCACTTTATCTACTCGTACATGACTACGCTCTTGTACGATTTTAGCCATACGACCAAAACGCTCGGGCAACTCTTGGGGTGGATAGATTTGCATCTCTATCCAATCATTCTCCTTTAGCAATCCATATGCTTCCATGTGTTGCACATAGTAGGGGTAGTTGTACAATGAAGCCATTGGAACAAGATAATCAAACCCTTCTACAATCAAGCCTTGATGATCAAAATCAGTAAAACCTACAGGACCGTTCAAGCCATCCATTCCTTTGCTCTTTCCCCATTCCGCCACAGCATCAAGCAATGCCTTGCTAACAGCTAAATCATCAATAAAATCCATCCAACCAAATCGTACATGCTTTACGCCCCATTTACGATTGGCTTTGTGGTTGATGATTCCTGCTATTCGTCCGACCGCTTTACCATCTTTATATGCCATATAGAGTACATGCTCACACACATCAAAAGCAGGATTCTTTTTTGTGTTGAAAGTAGCCATTTCGTCCAAAATCAAAGATGGACAAAAATGTTCACAATTGCTGTAAAATTCATTTCCGAATTTCACAAAACGGAGCAAGTCTATTCGATTGGTGATTTTTTTGATTTCTACACTCATATTCTTTAAAAAAACACAAATTTGGGTACAAAAGTACAAATAATTTTCAAAAATACCAAAAATGTCGGGATTTTTTTGTAATTTTGCAGCCGATTTCGTACAGAGTGATGTTAATTTCTTAAAAATAGTGATAATATGCAACTCCATTCAGTAGCAATTTATTGTGCTAGTTCCAATAAAATTCGACCATCTTACATAGATGCAGCAGAGCGTTTAGGAGCGGACTTTGCTAAACATGGTCTCCGTCTTATCTATGGGGATGGTGGTATTGGATTGATGGCAGCTGCAGCACGCGGTGCGTTGAGTGAAGGTGGTGAGGTCATCGGAGTGATTCCTCAGTTTATGGTGGACCAAGGATGGAATAATCCTAATAGTACACAAACAATTATTACCCAAACAATGCACGAACGAAAAGCAACTATTTGTGATATGGCAGATGCTATGGTGGCTTTGCCAGGAGGAATTGGTACTTTCGAAGAATTGTTGGAGTGCCTAACTTGGAAGCAGTTGGGATTGCACAATTGCCCTGTGGTAATACTTAATACAGATGGGTACTACGATCGTTTACTCAGTTGTATTGAGTATATGATTGAGGAACAAATGATGCGACCAATACATAGAGATATGTTTACAGTTGTATCTCAACCAGAGGATGTTATTCAGGCGATTCTATCTAGTCCAAAATGGGATCCTAATACACGACGTTTAGCTGCAATATAATTGATAGATTGAATAGTATAGCGCACATATCATCTCCTTCTTCAGAATCTTGGGTATATTGGATTCTATTGTTGTTTTTTATATTGGTTGTGGTCAATCAATATGTACGTGACAGCGTAATTGTTGCTGTGCGCAGTTCGTTTAGTCATTCAGAGCGTATTTATGGTGGCCAATCTCAACATATAATGACGCTTATCACCTCTTGGGTATTTCGTATCGGAATTTCAGCTTTGCTTATCTATTTCTTACTAGCAACATCGTGCGGTTTTCAATTTCTGACTTATGTCAAAGTTTTTGGTGTTATAACGTTGGTGGCTATTTTGCGTCAGTTGCTTGTTGTTGTTGTTGGATGGGTCTTCCTTTCTCCTAACCAATTTGCCAATGGAATGAGCCAAATCGATCCTATCCGCAATTTGTGTTGCGTGCTATTATTGCCAATCGTACTCTTGCTTATTCATCTTCATAATCCCATTATCTCTTTTATTTTGTTAGGGATTGTGCTTTTAGGATTTACAGTATTTGTTATTGCCAAAGCATTATTGTTGTACTATAAAGGTTTGTTATCAATATTCTATATTCTATTATATTTTACATGTCTTGAAATCATTCCTGTAATGGGAATGTTGTTATGGACTCAACATATATTACAATGAAAAAAGTACAAAAGATTTTAATTTCTCAGCCTCGTCCACAGTTGGACCGTAATCCATATTCTGATATGGAAAATTCTTATGGTGTGCAATGCGATTTTCATCAATTGATTAAAGTCGAAGGAATAGGCGTAAGAGAGTTTCGCGACCAACACATTTACTTAGAAGATTATACTGCGGTAATTGTTAATTCCCGTCTTGGAATTGATCATTATTTCAGAATGGCAGAAGAGATGCGTTTTTCCGTCCCCGAAACAATGCATTATTATTGCATTTCAGAGGCGGTAGGTAATTATTTGCAAAAGTATATTCAATATCGTAAACGTAAGGTTTTTGCAGCAGAAAATAATCGTTTTGAAGATTTATTGCCTGCTATGCATCGTCGTCCTCAGGAGAAATACCTCATGGTGATGTCAGATGTGCATAACGAGGAAACATTAAATATGTTTGCAGAGAACAACATCGTTGTCAAACCTGCCATCATGTATCGCACAGTAGCTACTGAATGGCCAAAAGATAAACCTTTTGACTATGATATGATTGTGCTCTTCACTCCATCAGGTGTTGCTGCTTTGAAGAAAAATTTTCCGAATTGGGAACAAGGAGATACTGTTATTGCTGCTTTTGGTGCAAATACTGTGGCTGCGTTGGAAACCGCTGGTTTTCACGTGGCTATCAAGGCTCCAACATCAAAATATGCAAGTATTACTACCGCAATCAAAGATTTTTTGGACGCGCAAAATGAAGATTAATTTTTCCGCATGAGGACTATATTTCCTAAATCAGAAAAGTTATGTACACACATTGCTATTGACCAACTGTATAAAGAGGGTAAACGATTTGTAGTTTGGCCAATGCGTGTTACTTGTTTGCCAATAGCCGATATGCCTACACAAGTATTGATTTGGGCGCCAAAATCTTTATTCAAGCATGCTGTAGATCGTAATCATTTGCGTCGATTAATGCGCGAAGCATATCGTCTCAATAAGCATATTTTAGAAAGGTCAGGTAAGCATTATCAGTTGGCATTCAACTATATTGACAAGCAAAAGCAGGACTTTCATATGATTGAGAAATCCATGAAGAAAGCCTTGCAACGATTAGCTATAGCACCTAAGGAATGAGAAACATATTACGTCATATTTTTTTGCTACCAGTCTATTTTTATAGACATTGTATCTCCCCGCTGACTCCGCCAAGTTGTCGTTTCACTCCCACTTGTAGTCAATATATGGTTGAAGCGGTGATGAAATATGGTATATTCAAAGGCGGATGGTTAGGATTAAAACGCATTGCACGTTGCCATCCTTGGGGTGGGAGTGGCTACGATCCAGTTCCATAAACTCTAAACACAAAATACGAATATGCGTATTGATATATTAACAGCTTGTCCTGAATTATTAGAATCGCCTCTCAATCATTCTATTGTTCAGCGCGCCAAGGATAAAGGCCTTGTAGAGATATATGTGCATAATCTTCGCGATTTTACTTTAGACAAACATCGCAAGATTGATGATTATGCATTTGGTTTTGGAGCAGGAATGGTATTGCAAGTGGAGCCGATTGATCGAGCTATTAGTTATCTCACCAGCCAGCGTCAGTACGACGAAATAATCTTTACTGCTCCTGATGGTGAACGATTTACGCAAAAAGAGGCCAATACGCTCTCATTAAAAGAGAATATCATTATCCTTTGTGGACATTACAAGGGTGTTGATCAACGTGTGCGTGACCACCTCATTACCAAAGAATATACGATAGGCGATTTTGTTTTGACAGGTGGTGAGATGCCAGCTGCTATTATGACGGATGCCATCGTGCGACTCCTACCTGGCGCGATGGGCGATGAAACAAGTGCGCTGAGCGATAGTTTTCAAGACGGACTTCTCGAACCAGGTGTCTATACACGTCCAGCAGAATACAAGGGTTGGAAGGTGCCAGAAATACTACTATCGGGGCATCAAGCCAAGATAGAAGAGTGGTTGTACGAAGAGAGTCTACGCCATACACGTGAACGACGCCCAGATCTATTGGAAGAATAACTCAATAAAAATGAAATATTATGAAACGTTTATCTTTTTTACTACTTCTTAGTGTAATAGCGCTCCTATCTTTTGCGCAAGCCAAGTATGTTTTTTATTTCATAGGTGATGGTATGGGGCCTAATCAAGTGTTGGCTGCCGAAATGTACCAAGCTGCTTTACAAGGTAAAATAGGTCGTGTACCACTGTGTATGACACAGTTCCCACACTCGGGTCAAGCAGCGACCTTCTCCGCATCAGATGGAATTACTGATTCCGCTGCTGCGGGTACCTGTCTTGCATCTGGAAAAAAAACGAATAATGGTATGATAGGTCAGACCCCCGATGACGAACCTGTATATAGTGTGGCTTCTCAACTCAAAGAACAAGGATGGGGAGTTGGAATCATGTCCACCGTACCTGTGGATCACGCTACCCCCGCTTCGCATTATGCGCATGCCGAGAAGCGCAGCAATTACTATCTAATTGGTACCCATCTTGCAGAATCCAATTTTGATTTCTTTGGTGGTGGAGGTTTTCAATGCCCAATCAATAAAGATGATTCCCTATCGCCTAATCTCTACGACCTTTGTGAGAAGCATGGTTATACATTGGTTGGAAGCTACGAAGAGGCGCAAAAGCAACTCAAAAAAAGCAAACTCCTGCTTGTTCCTCAGCACAATTTGGACAACCGTTCTAAGGGAGCTGGTGCTTTACCATACGCTATAGACCAGCAAGAGAGTGATCTCTCGCTTACAAAGATTGTGGACATTGCTATCCAACATCTTTCCAAACACGACCGATTTTTTATGATGGCAGAGGGCGGAAAGATTGATTATGCAGGTCATGGCAACGATGGTGCTACCAATATCCATGAAGTACTTGACTTTGACAAAGCGATACAAGTGGCATATCAATTTTATCTACAGCATCCAGACGAAACGTTAATTGTAGTTACAGCAGACCATGAGACTGGCGGATTATCCTTAGGTAATGGACATTCTTTCCATTTGGAGCGATTGAGTAGCCAACAATGCTCATCTGATATCCTTTCTGATCGCCTTTCAGCCTTGCATAAGCAACAAGGCAACCATCTCACATGGGAACAGGTTAAGACATTATTATCTGAAACAACGGGCTTATATACTGCAGTACAATTAAATCCAGAAGAAGATATTGAATTGCAAACAGCTTTTCAAAATATGATGCGCCAGCAAGAGTCGGTCAAGACGCTTTACAAAGATATTAATGCATTAGCGGCTAAAGCATTAGCGCTACTCAATCATAAAGCGGGATTAGGATGGACTACTCGAGGACACTCTGCTGCCGCGGTACCCATTTTTGCAATTGGCGTTGGTGCTGAACATTTTACGGGTTGGCATGATAATAGCGAGATTGCTCCATTGATTTATCAAGCTACCATTCGTTAATTACAAAGGCAATAAAAGATTACTAGATTGGCACAGATTTTGCATAGCATCTTTCGGCTATGCAAAAATATACCTTATTATATATATTCGTTTTACTATTCGTCTTTACACCTTTTGTGTATGCTAAGCATACCCTTTCTGATTCGCTACAAGTACTTCATTATGAAGTAAATGGAGTTAGTTTTAGCATGAAGCGTGTAGATGGTGGCGTATTTCTGATGGGTGGTACGCAAGAACAACATTGCGAGCCAATATCTATTGATTTGCCTGCACATACCATTGCGTTAAATGCTTATTATATCGCCAATACCGAAGTAACCGAAGCATTATGGCTGGCAGTAATGCCTGAATGGGAAATAAATGGTTGGAATAGCCCTGAGCTACCCGTTACAGATGTGACTTGGTACGATTGTCAGATGTTTGTTCATCGATTGGATAGTATGACTGGCTTACCTTTTCGTCTGCCAACAGAGGCAGAATGGGAATATGCTGCACGCGGGGGAAATATGAGTTTTGGCTGTCGCTTTGCAGGTAGCAACATATTGGATAGCGTGGCTTGGAGTCTGAATAATGCTGGTTTTCGCAAACATCGAGTTGCCAGCAGATGGTCTAACGAATTGGGACTATACGATATGACGGGCAACGTGAGCGAATGGTGTAGTGATTGGTATGGGCGCTATCATTTAGGTACAGAGCCGAATCCAAAAGGTCCTGAAAACGGAGAATGGAAAGTAATCAGAGGTGGCAGTTTTGACAACGGTGAAGCAAATCAATATATCTCTCGCCGTGAATATCTTGACCTCAACGAGGCAACTAATTATTGTGGATTGCGATTGGCTTTGACATTACCCGATGAACCGACCTTGCAGGTAGAAGAAGAACCGATAATGGTGAAGAAATTGAGACTAAAAAGCACTCAAGTAAAATTGGTGTATATAGCCAGCGAAAACCCCTACTATATTTCTCAAGAACCCATTACTTGGCGCGTATGGGATAAGGTGATGCAGGTTGAGAAGACAAAGAAGTGGTCGGAATCAGTCATTGGGAAAACGACCGATGAATGGAATCAATGGCTCGAGAGATGCAGAAAGATATGTAATCAACCCATTGATTTTGCCAGCGAAACAGAAGTTGCCACAGCTATTGAGCATGGGTTAACATACAAACCATCAGTCAAGCAACAAAAAAAGAAATATTGGCAAAGAAACACACGTAGCATTCAGCGCCACCGTAAAACAACCAAGAATGCACAAAAATGGGCAGACTTGATTGGCGTAAAACTCAAAGAAACTGATGACCCGACTTTGTTGATTTATACTGACAATGCCAACAAACGTCATCCCAGATGGATAGTGATAAGATAAATAGTATAGCAAAACACCAACCGTGCGGTTGGTGTTTTACTAACTATAACTCATTGTCTCTCCGAGAGATATGAGTTTATCGTTTATAATTCTCCCACTTGGTGTTACGCATGTCGCCAGACTTGAGGAACTCCTCGTGCATAGCGAGTGCGCAGCTGAGTGTGTGAGGGGTATGAGCAGTCTTAGACATCTCCAAGTACTCGTTCAACATTGGGCGATATTGTGGATCCACACAGTTGTTGATGATCTCGTGAGCGCGTTGGATAGGGCTCTTGCCACGCAAGTCTGCAATACCGTGCTCGGTGATGATGATCTTCACAGAGTGCTCGCTATGGTCGAGGT
>CAMEKM010000062.1 GCA_945921355.1 uncultured Bacteroidales bacterium | reverse complement strand
GCAGTTTCAAAAAAAATACTAACAAGTACTTGTATATGTACATTATTTTATGTAATTTTGCAGCGTAATTACCAATTTGCATAAAATATGGAAGAAAAGAAGTATATTCATCGTCACTTAGAAACAGTGATAAAGGAAGCTGTACAGTATTTTCCAGTCATCAGTCTCACAGGACCTCGTCAGTCTGGCAAAACGACATTGCTGAAACATCTGTTCCCAGAATTCAAGCAATATAGTATGAAGGATTTGCATATTCGCGCCTTCGCTGAAAATGATCCAGTAGCTTTTCTCAATCAATATCCAGAAGGGATGTTTATTGATGAAGTGCAGAAAGCTCCTACTCTATTAGAATATATCCAAGGTATCGTGGACAACGACCCGAAACGGCGATTCTTACTCACTGGTAGTAGTAATCTGGAATTGCTTCAGCGAATGACAGAGTCATTACCTGGTCGTGCTGGTGTGTATGAACTCCTACCTATGTCACTTAGCGAATTACAAACGGAAAAGCAATTGCCTGTCAATCAGCAACTGTATGAGGGATTATATCCTGCTATATGTGCAGACAAAAATGTAGCACATTTGTTCTATCCTAGTTATGTGAAGACTTACTTAGATAAAGATGTACGTGACTTATTGCGCATCAAAGACCAACTGCAGTTCTTGAAATTTATGAAGCTTTGTGCCGCACGTATTGGTTCGTTGTTCAATGTGTCGGAGGTGGCTGTAGAAGTTGGGACATCTCCTCATACCATTACCCATTGGTTGTCTATATTGCAGGCTTCCTATTTGATAACACTTTTGCCTCCATATTACGAAAATATTTCCAAGCGTGTAGTGAAGACCCCAAAATTATATTTCAACGATCCTGGTTTAGCTTGTTACTTGTTAGATATAGAGTCACCTCGTCAGTTAGAGTTTGATAAAATGCGTGGTGCTATATTCGAAAACATGATTGTGATGGAGTGCATCAAACACCGCACCAATAATGGCAAAGAGGGCAATGTGTTCTTCTACAGAGATAGCAATAAGAATGAGGTAGATATACTCCTTAAAGAGGATGGTGTTTTAACTGCCATAGAAGTCAAGTCGTCGATGACCTATCAAACATCATATGATAAGATACTACGTAAATTAGATCAATGGACATCTTCTCCAATAGTTCGTAAAGCGGTTGTATATGCTGGTGAATTTGAGAATACGGCTGGCGATGTTTGGGTCCTGAACTACAAACATATTGATTATTTGTGGAAATAGGTTGTATATGCAGAATCAATCATTCTTTGAATCATTGAGAATCATGTAGAGTCATTAATTATTATCCTCGAGAATATTTACTTTCTCATCCTCGCCCTGTGGCAAACGCCACAGGGCTTTTTATTATACATAATAAAAGTTGAAGCAAAATATAAAAAAATAGTTGCGTGTTTACAAAAATATTAGTACCTTTGCAGCACAAATCTTAAATCAATTATTTACATGAAAAAGTGCTTATTTTTATTCTCTTTGCTATTAGTCTTTTTTTCTTGTAACCAACCTATTGATTCTTATCCTGACCCTGCAGTTGGTAGTTATGCTTATGGGGCAGACTGCTCTTGGATCACCGAACAAGAGAATGATGGTGTTCTCTTTTATGATTCCTTAGGACAAACTGCCGATGGCATGCGCGTGATGCGTGAGGCAGGTATGAACGCTGTACGTCTGCGCGTATGGGTAAATCATACTACAGGGTGGTGTAACAAAGAAGATGTTATCATCAAAGCCAAACGCGCTGCTGCGCTCAAACTGCGAGTGATGATAGATTTCCACTACTCCGACTTCTTCGTTGACCCAAGCCGTCAAAATATTCCTGTAGAGTGGGCAGATTACGACCTTGCACAAATGAGACAAGCCGTGGCTAACCATACTACCGATGTCCTCTCTGCCCTGAAAGCAGAAGGTGTAACCCCCGAATGGATACAAGTGGGCAACGAGACACGCAACGGTATGCTATGGCCTATGGGACAGTTGTGGAATAACAATGGCGACCTGCCTAATGGTTGGAAAAATTATGCTGAGCTTACCACTGCTGGATACGATGCATGCAAAGCCATCTTCCCAGAGGCTTTGGTGATCGTGCATATCGACAATGCCTATGAGAACAACAACTGGTTTTTCCGTAAACTGAAGCAAAATGGTGGTAAATTCGATATGATTGGCTTGAGCCACTATCCTATGATGAAGCAATGGTCGGGCAAAGATTGGGATGAGATGAACGAACTGGCAGCATCCAATATCAAGTTGCTACACAGCGAATTTAACTGCCCAATCATGGTCGTGGAGATTGGTACGTTGGCATCTTCTGATGCAACAGCTATTGAGGTGATAGCAGATTTCCGCCAAAGAGTAGATTATTGGGATTATATGAAAGGTATTTTTTATTGGGAACCACAAGTATATAACAGTTGGCGGCCAAAAGAATATATCGAATTGGGGTGGGGTGCATACAATATGGGAGCTTTCACCTCTAAAGGACAACCTAATGATGCATTAAAAATGCTATGGAAAAGATAAAGATGTCCCACCGATGTCCTAGTGATCTCCTACAGTGGTCGCGAAGTGGTCGCGTAGCCCGAAGAAAACTTGCAAAAAGCCATAAATAGCCGGAATAAAGAACAAATTTACTTTCTCCACAGCGCTTTGGTGAACAGCAAGAGGATGGTGAATATCTCCAGACGGCCAATCAACATCACAAAACTCATCACCCATTTAGCTACAGTCGGGAACGCGGCATACGTACCTGCTGGACCAAACTGACCAATACTAATTCCCACATTACCAATAGCCGAAACGGCAGAACCGATAGCCTCATCGAAATTTACACCCGTAGCACAGAAAATCACCACCGTGACAGCGATGATGAAGACATAGAATATCAAAAACGCCGTGACATTATTAATAGTCTGCTGAGGAACAGTTTTCTCGTTGAGTCTCACAGGGATAATCGCATTAGGATGAATACGGCGTTGGAACTCTGCCATACCATTCTTCAGAATAATCGCCAAGCGCACCCACTTGATTCCACCTGATGTACTACCTGCACAAGCACCTGTCAGCATCAAGAAGAAAATCACTACCCATGCCACTACTGGCCAATACATATAGTCGGAAATGGTATAGCCCGTAGAGGTCATCGCACTAATCACCGTGAACAAACTATCGCGGAAAGCGCGCTCCATGTGCAAACCAGTCCAACCTGGACGAGCGATATACAAACCAATAGTAAGCATCACCGTGAATACCAATACCGCTACGCTATACCAACGCAATTCCTCATCTTGGAAGAAGTTGCGAGCTTTGCCTCGTAGCAAGTAAATAAGCAGCACGAAGTTGATACCCGAGATAAACATGAAGAACGTCACTATGTAGTGAATAGCCGCCGAGTCGTAGAATGCCAAACTATTATTGTGCGTAGAGAAACCGCCAGTGGCAATCGTAGAGAACGAGTGACACACCGCGTCGAACACATCCATGCCACATAGCCACAAGGCAGCCACTTCGGTAACAGTGAGCAATACATAGATACTCCACATCATTTTTGCCATATCAGCAATGCGAGGCGATAGTTTTTCGTAAGTCAAGCCCGACACCTCGGCAGCGTAGAGCTGCATGCCGTTGAGTCCGAAGATAGGCAGGATAGCAATAGACAGCACAATGATTCCCATACCGCCAATCCATTGCGTGATCGACCGCCAGAAGAGCAGTCCGTGGGTAATCACCTCCAAATCGGGGATGATAGTAGCACCCGTGGTGGTAAAGCCCGACATACTCTCAAACCACGCATCGGTCAGCGTGGGCACTTGGCCACTGAGGTAATAAGGCAGCAATCCAAAGGCAGAGAACACCACCCATACCATGGCTACAATCACGTAGCCCTCTCGCTCGCCCATGCGCGACTCAGCACGGCGACCCACTAACAAGCCAATCACACCTGCCAGCAGCGTGATGATAGTGGATAGCAGAAACACGCCATTGTCTGGTTCGTTGTACCATAGACTAACCCCCAGTGCCATAGTCATAAACACCGCCTCGATGAGCAGCAGTGCGCCCATGGTACGGAAGACCATCCGTGTGTTAAACGTGCGTGTCATTGATTAATTATGAATTATGAATTAAGAATTATGAATTAAGAATTAAGAATGTTTATTTGAAGAATTTCTCGAGTTGGCGGATAACTTGGTTTTTGCAAAAAACCACTACTAAGTCGTTAGGAAGTATTTGCGTATCGCCGTTCACGAGGATACCTTCTCCTGCGCGCACGATGGCACCGATATTCGCATCCTTTGGCAGTCGCATATCGCGAATCTTAGCTTTGGTAATACGACTGCCTTCCTCCACCATAAATTCCACTATCTCTGCATCTGCACTGGTCAAATTGCGCACGTTCAGCACACTGGCATCCAGCAACATCTGGTAGATATACGAAGCGGCAATGGTTTTCTTATTGAGTACCGTACCGATATCCAAGCCCTCTGCCATCGGGATATAGTCGATGTTCTCTACCTCGGCAATGGTCTTTTTCACGCCAAAACGCTTGGCAGCCATACAGGCAAAGATATTCGCTTCGCTACTGTCAGTGACTGCTACAAAAGCATCAGCATCCTCTATACCCTCGTCTTTCAATACTGCCATATCGCTACCGTCTGCATTGATAATCAGTGCGTTGTTAATCTTCTCGCTTAGTTGGTAGCAGTGCTCGCGGTCGGCTTCGAGAATCTTGATATTGAGGTCATCGGGCAGGTTCTGTAGCGTCTTTTGTGCAATCTTTGATCCTCCAAAGAAAACGATCGTATGGATATCCTTCTTTTGCTTACCCAATTGCTCGCGCAACTCGTTCATATTCTCTCGTGTGCAGACAGCATATACCATATCATCGGCTTGTATTTCATCATGTCCGTTAGGAATGATGGTCTCTTGTCCGCGTTTGATAGCCACTACTCGGTATAAGCCGTGATTGAAGAATCCTGACATAAATTGCTTACCAATCACTTCCGCTCCTTCGCGTACTTTCACCACGCACATCTCCAACGCTCCACCACATAGAGTCAGATGATAACGCATCCAGTTGTTTTTGAGCGAAGCGGTAATCTCCTGCGCAGCCAGTAGTTCTGGGTAGATGAGGTGATTAAGCCCCATCTGCTCGAAGAGGCGTTTGTTCTCTGGAATCAGATACTCGTAGTTGTCAATGCGTGCCAGTGTTTTCTTGGCTCCCAGTTGGTTAGCAAGCAAACACGCAGTGATATTATCTGACTCGGATGGTGTAACTGCGATAAAGAGGTCCACATCCTTCACCCCAATACTTTTCAAGTCGTTTATAGATGTAGGGCTACCCACTTTGGTCAGCAGGTCATAACTGGCGTCTAAATCGCCTAATCTGTCTTGACGCTCATCAATCAAACTAATATCCATGTCTTCGCGTGACAGCAGTTTAGCCAAATGGCGTCCTACTGCTCCAGCGCCTGCAATAATGATTCGCATATTCCTTGTGTATCTAATTTCAATAGTTGATATAACTCTTTGGTACTTCCATGTTCCACAAACTGGTCATTTACTCCCAAGCGTATCACACGTGGTGTGTAACCATTATCTGCCATAAACTCCAGCACCGCACTACCTAAGCCACCACTGATGACACCATCCTCTACGGTGATGATGGTAGCAAAGCGTTTGCCTATCTCGTGCAACAACTCCTCATCTATCGGTTTGAGCCATCGCATATCGTAGTGAACCACCTTCGCCTCATCCCCCTCGCCTTTAACCTTTAACCTTTCACCTTTAACCTTTAACCTCTCACCTAACAACCCTATCGCCTCCGCCACCGTATTACCTATCGCACCAATACTCAGCACCGCCACCTGTTTCTCCCCTTCACCGACTTTCACATCCCTCAAACATACACCCTTGCCTATAGCCAATCGCCTATCGCCTAAGCGGGGTCCCCGACAAACTTCGTGAGTTTGTGGGGTGCTCTCTCGCCTCATCGCCTCATCGCCTTCATTCACCCTTCCCCTCGGATACCGTATCGCGATCGGACCATCATAATCCTTCGCCAACACCATCATCTGCTCCAAGTCCTCACCCGTCATAGGCGCACCAATCACCATATTTGGAATAGGTCGCAGGTATGCCAAATCCAATAATCCGTGATGCGTAGCACCATCGTTGCCCACGATACCAGCACGGTCAATGCAGAAAATGACATGCAACTTAGGCAACGCTACATCGTGGATGATATTGTCGTAGGCACGCTGCAAAAAACTGGAGTAGATATTGCAGTAGGGAATCAATCCCGCTTTCGCCATACCTGCGGAGAACGTGACGGCATGTCCTTCGGCTATACCGACATCGAATACGCGATCGGGCAATTCGCGCTGCATGATATTCATGCTACAGCCACTCGGCATAGCAGGTGTCACACCTACTACACGCTCATCTTCTTTCGCCAGTTGAAGCAGTTGTTCGCCAAATACTTCTTGCCACAAGGGTTCCTGCCTTTCACCTTTCGCCTTTAATCGCTCCCCTGTCTCTATACTAAATTCTCCTGGCGCATGCCATGTAGTCTGATCGTTTTCTGCGGGTTCGTAACCTTTCCCTTTTTTGGTGATGATGTGCAATACTTTAGGTCCTTCGTAGTCTTTAATCTCTTTGAATATGCGCACCAAGTTCAGCACGTCGTGTCCGTCTGCTGGACCAAAATACCGAAGGTTCAGCCCTTGGAAGATATTATTATCTTGTTTGGTAAGCAGTGCTTTGAGATTATTGTTGAAACTTTGTACGCGCCCTTTATTATCATCATTGATAAGGTGCAGCTTACGTGCTATTCTATATCCCCACCAACGCCAGCGATTGTATCGCTCGCTCGTAGTCAAATCCACTAAGTATTGCGTAAAACCACCCTTGATAGGGTCGATCGCCATATTATTGTCATTGAGTACAATCAGCAGATTATTCTTGAGCATAGAGGTGTTGTTTAGTCCCTCGAATGCTAATCCGCCCGTCATAGCCCCGTCACCGATAATAGCCACCACTCTTCGCCTCATCGCCTCATCACCTAATCGCCTCATCGCCTCATCGCCTAATTGCCTCATCGCCTCTCCCCCAATCTCTATTCCCAACGCCGCAGAGATGCTATTGCTTGCATGTCCTGCTATGAAAGCATCATATTCGCTCTCCATAGGAGAGGGGAACGGTGCCAGTCCTTTGAACTGTCGGTTGGTATGGAATCGCTCGCGTCTGCCTGTGAGAATCTTATGGGCATATGCTTGGTGCCCTACGTCCCATACGAGCTGGTCGTTGGGTGTATCGAATACGTAATGCAGAGCCACCGTCAACTCTACTGTACCCAGCGATGAGCCTAAGTGACCAGGGTTGTGGCTCAACTGCTGAATAATAAAGTCGCGTACTTCGCTACACACCTGTGGCAATGCCTCCAATGGCAATGCTTTCAAGTCGTTAGGGTAGTAAATATTATTCAAATATTTGTACTCCATCTCTATCGAATCATCATTTTATTTCACAATGGTACATGTATATGCACACAAAAGCCTGCAAAGTTACACTTTTTTTCTTATATCTGCAAATTTACCCCTATTTTGCTACTTCCACTTTGCAAAATTCGCAAAATAACAGCAAAATAACATATTTTATAGTACTTTGTATTGCATAGTATTGTAAAAGTTATTACCTTTGCACCGAATTTATGTTCATGCGCTCTTTGATAGGCTTTTGGCACACTTTTTGCAAATAATCTTGTAACGACAAATAAACCAGAATAATAACCTTTTAAATTACGTGATTATGAAAAAGATTTTAGCCGTCATGGCAACCATTATGATTTCGCTGACAGCATGTGCTGATCGTCAGCATGTGATAGCTTACACAGAGTTACCTGCTCAAGCTCAAACATTTGTTCAAAACCATTTCAACGTAGCAGATGTGGCATATGTTGAGCAAGAACGAGATGGAATACATCCAGAGTATAAGGTGTATCTCAAGAATGCAACGGAGATAGATTTTGATCATCGAGGCAATCTGCAATCGATTGACTGTCAATTTTCTCCAGTTCCTTCGGGAATCATACCTGAGGTGATTACCAATTTTGTTGCTTTGCATCATCCTGACCATTTTATTGTGGAATATACAATAGAATACCGTCATTTGCAGGTTGAACTCAGCAATGGACTAGAGCTTATCTTCGATATGGAAGGACATTTCATACGTGTGGATGACTAATGTGCCAATATCTTATGTCACAGAGCGATGAAGTAGGCAATTGATTGATAACTATTTAATAATTCAAACAATGAAAAAACTGTATCGTTCTTCCAACCGCATTTTGGCGGGTGTTTGTGGCGGAATCGCCGAGTATTTTGATGTAGATCCTACTTTGATTCGAGTAGTATACGCGGTATTAACATTATTTTCTGCGGCATTTCCTGGCTTGCTACTCTACATCATCTTGATGATTCTCATTCCAAATTACAATAAGATTGAAAATCAGTAAATTGTAAGCAAAGATGCTGTCCAATCTCAAAAGCCAAATGCGCAAGGGATTATTGGAATATTGTATCCTCTCCATTATCCATCAAAGCGAGGCATATGCTTCGGATATCCTTGATACCCTGAAGGAAGCTCAGCTATTGGTAGTGGAGGGGACAGTATATCCACTCCTCACCCGCATGAAGAACGATGGCCTGCTATCCTATCGTTGGCAGGAGTCCACAGGCGGACCACCGCGCAAGTATTACACCCTCACCGAAGAGGGGAAGCAACTGCTTACTCAACTCAATGAAGAATGGCAATCTATCTGTCAGGCAATCAACCAAATAACCAAATAAATTATGAAAGAAACCCGTACAATCAACCTCAATGGTTTAGTATATCACATCGACTACGATGCTTATCAACTTTTGCGTGATTATCTTCACGATATTGAACTACGTCTTCCTCAGGACGACCGTCAGGAAGTAATGACTGATATTGAAGCACGCATTGCCGAATTACTACA
>CAMEKM010000061.1 GCA_945921355.1 uncultured Bacteroidales bacterium | reverse complement strand
CTCTTTCTTCTCGCCAGCGAATGCCTCTTCGGCAATTTTCATTAAATCCATTTCGTTGTTTTATTTAATGGGTTAAATAACTATAGTATACGCTACTGTTCAAGCCGCAAAAATGCGTGCTCTATGCTGATCGCCAGAGACTATAGTCGAAAATCGGGTGCAAAGGTACTGCTTTTTTTGCATATATGCAAGAAAAAGTGTGAAAAAGTTGTAAAGTTTTGGTATTTTGAGGGATTTATATGGGAGCATGGTGGCGGTCATGTTCGGTGTTCCTTGGTTATTAACAAGGTTATCCTACGTGTATCTTACGTATATCCTACGTATATGGTACGTATATCCTACGTAATTGACAAGGGATTGGATAATGGACGCCCGCTAATGGACGGCAGAGCCTAAAGGATAATGGACGCCCTGCGGGCTAATGGTGATGTATGTACTTCGAGGGTACTGACATTGCCTTTAGCAATCCTACTTCGAAGGTACGGTCGCGAAACGCGGTACATACTTCAGTTCGCTCGAAATGATTTACAAAAAAACGGTTACACCTTGTCATCCGACATTTAGTACTTCACCTTCAAGCAAGCTTGAGTGCGTACTAAACCTCGTATGAGATAGATAGTATCTATCTTTTTTCGTAAATAAATTTCTCGCTTTGCTTGTGTATGTGCATTTTTTTTTGTACCTTTGTGCGCTAATTGTGTATTATGGAGAATTATATCGTATCAGCAAGAAAGTATCGGCCTACGACTTTCGAAAGCGTGGTGGGGCAAGAAGCATTGACGCAGACGTTGCGTAATGCCATACGTACCAATCACTTGGCCCATGCCTATCTGTTCTGCGGTCCTCGTGGAGTAGGTAAGACAACATGTGCGCGTATCTTCGCGAAGACTATCAACTGTCTAAATCCTACAGCAGAACATGATGCGTGCAACCAATGTGAGTCGTGTACAGCATTTAATGAACAGCGTTCGTTTAATATCCACGAGTTGGACGCGGCGTCCAATAACTCGGTGGAGGACATTCGTTCGCTGATAGACCAAGTGCGTATTCCACCACAAATAGGTAAATACAGTGTATATATTATAGATGAGGTGCACATGCTGTCGCAAGGTGCGTTCAATGCGCTATTGAAGACATTGGAGGAGCCACCAGCATACGCCATCTTTATCTTGGCAACCACAGAGAAACACAAAGTGTTGCCAACCATCCTGAGCCGTTGTCAGGTATATGACTTTAGTCGCATTACTGTGGCTGATACGATTCGCCATTTGCAATATGTAGCTAAACAAGAAGGTATCAACGCGAGCGAAGAGGCACTGAATGTGGTGGCACAAAAAGCCGATGGTGGTATGCGTGATGCGCTGAGTATATTTGACCAGTTGGTGTCGTTCTGCGGAACAAATATCACGTATGAGCAGGCGATAGGTGTGCTGAATGTGCTGGATACGGACTACTATTTCCGATTGGTGGATGCCGCATTGGCAGGCAATGTGAGCGATGCCTTGTTGCTGCTCAACGAAGTGTTGGCGAAAGGTTTTGATGCGGGGCATTTCGTGACAGGCTTTGCGCAACATCTACGCGATGTGCTGGTGAGTAAAGATGCAGCCACAGTACAACTGCTGGAGACTTCAGAGACGATTCGTTTACACTATCAAGAGCAAGCAAAACGCTGCAATGCAAAGTGGCTATTCAATGCGTTGGACGTGATGAACACTTGTGATATTAACTATCGCACAGCAAAGAATAAACGATTGACAGTAGAGTTGGCGTTGGTGAAACTTTGCAGGTTGGTGGAAGTTCAGGAGGTTCAAGGTTCGAGTGTTCAGAAGAGCAATGCCGCAGTGGCTTCTAAACCAGCCCCAACACCTCAGCCTGCTGCTCCAAAACCTGCGCCACAAGTAGCACCGAAGCCTGTGCAACAAGCCCCTCTGCCATCTATGCCAACGATGGGGGCAATGCCATCATTGGGTAATATCGGATTGATCACTGCTACGCCTACAAGCGCAGCTGCCCAAGCCTCTGGAGCGAAGCAACCTACAAGCACAACCGAGCAGCCAGCACCAGCACAACGTAATAACCCTTTTACAGCTGACCAACTCATTGACGCGTGGGTTGGTCTAAGAGTACACTTCCGAGGTGAAGAGCGTCTGTTGGCCATGTTGGCAAACAATCAACCAGTATTGGTAAATGAGGAGTTGTGTCGCATCACAGTGGCTAATCCTTGGCAAAAACAAGAGTTTGCGAAGTTTGGCAAGAAAGTGATGGATTTGGTGCGCGATGCATTGCAGAATGACCTATTGAAATTGCAAGTAGATGTGGCCGAGTTTGATCGTAGTAGCAAAGCCTATACTGCTGTGGATAAATACAAGTTGCTGGTTAAGCAAAATCCCCATTTGGCGGACTTGAAGACAAGAATGAACCTACAGTTGGAGTAAAGTTGAGAATTTTGAATTTTGAATTATGAATTATATTCTTACCATATTATTATTCTCTTTTGCGTTGCTGACAGATACGCATATCAGCACGAGTAATCCTCGTCCGATGGAGGATTTGCAGCGCTCCATTTCGGATATTAATCAGAATCCAAATATTGAGTTTGTTGTCGTTACAGGCGACCTCACTGAGAACGGTGACCGCGCTTCAATCGAAGCTGTGAAAGCAGCGCTTGACCAACTCAGCGTGCCTTATTATGCAGCATCAGGCAACCACGAAACCACCTGGTCGGAATCGGGCGTGATGGATTTCACCCGCGTGTTTGGCGACAGCCGCTTTGCGTTCACGCACCATGGCATGTACTTCATTGGCTTCAATTCGGGACCAGTGATTCGTATGGCGGACGGACATGTGGCGCCGCAGGATATAGCATGGCTGAAACATAATCTGGATAGTGTGTCCAAGGCAGGCGATGCGCCTATCTTTGTCTTCACCCACTACCCACTGCGCAATGGCGATGTGGACAACTGGTATGACGTCACCGATGTGCTGCGCCGACATAATGTGCAATGCATCATGGGTGGGCACTATCACCGCAACCTGCTCTTTGATTGCGATGGTATAGCCGATGTGCTCAATCGCTCTAATCTGCGCGACAAAGACGGTACAAATGGTTATTCTATAATCTCCATCACCGATTCCATCCGCTTCTACGAACGCGTCCTATCACCAATAGGCGAACTGCCGTCCAATAGCGCAGCGTCCAATAGCCCCAAAGGGGCGTCCAATATAATAAGACACTGGCTCAGTTTGCCATTCGGAAAGAAGGAATATGGGGCATCGGATGAGAGTTTGCGCCCTGATTTCTCGGTAAATAAGGAATATAAAAACGTCCGCCGCCAATGGCATAAGGCATTGAAAGGTGGAATCTACTCTACACCCGTCACCGACGGCCAGCGCCTCTTCATCGGCGATGACATAGGATGTATGTACGCGCTCGATCTCCGCTCTGGCAAGACGCTTTGGACTTTCCCTACAGGCATGCGTATCGTGGGAAGCCCTGCGGTCAGCGATGGCGTAGTGGTATTCGGTAGTGCCAACTACAATATCTACGGACTGGATGCTAAGACTGGCAAAGAACTCTGGCATATCACTACTGCTCAGGCTGTTATGGGCGCAGCCACTATCCACGAGGGCGTGGCATATATCGGTGGTGGCGACGGCAGAATGTTCGCCATTGATATCCATACGGGTAAAGTAAAGTGGTCATTCGACGAATTGCAGAATTATGTCCTCACTCGCCCATTGGTGTACCGCGACAAACTCTATTTCGGCTGTTGGGACACCCATCTCTATGCGCTCAATCTGGCAGATGGCTCATTGGCATGGAAGTGGAACAACGGCAAGAGCAATCCCAAACTCTCTCCTGCCAGTGTATGGCCTGTGGCAGCCGATGGCAAGATCTTCATCACTGCCCCGGACCGCTATTTCACTTGCCTCGACTCCGAGACGGGCGCAGTGGTTTGGCGCACCAATCAGTATAAGGTACGCGAGACGGTCGGCATAAGCGAAGATGGCAAGACGGTTTATTCCAAGTGCATGTGGGACACCATCGTCGCCCTACCTACCCATTACCCATTATCCATTAGCGAAGCGTCCAATAGCTTGCTTGGCGAGCGTCCAATAGGCGAAATGCCGTCCAATACTCCATCTCCCCGTTGGGTGACCCACGCTGACTTCGGCTATGAGCACAACCCTGCTATGCCATTGGAGAAAGATGGCACCTTGTGGGTGAGTACGAAGAACGGCTTGTTGCTGGGTATGGATGCTGAGACGGGTAAGGTACTCTTCCGCCATAAGATTGGCAATTCTATCCTCAATACCCCATTGCCAATCAGTGGTACAGAGTGTATCTTCACCAGCAGCGAAGGCACGATTACGTATATCAAGGTGAAGAAGTAAAACCCACATTTCATACACTAATCCGCCCATTTCGTACATTTTGCCCGCAATAATTTGCGTGCTTCGCTATATTTCACTACTTTTGCACTCGATTTAATCAGTCAGCGTGAAGACCCATCTCATCATATCGACCGCCAACGAACTGCTGCGTGTAGCGGCAGCGCAGATTATCTATATCTCGTCGGATGGCAACTATAGCAACCTGCTTATTTCGGGTGGTGAGATTCGCATGGTGACTTTCCAACTTGGTCAGCTCGAGGATATGATCAGCAAACAGTTGCCCGACATGCGCAATATGTTTGTCCGCATCGGTAGAAGCTTGATTATCAACATGAATCATATCTACCACATCAATATCTCACGCCAACAACTTCTGCTCAAAGACCGCGACAACACCTACACGCTCTCCGCCTCCAAAGAGGCACTCAAGTCCCTGAAAGAATTTATCGAAAAAAGTATATGAAACAGAACCAATATGACATACAAGATACCGAGATTCGCATCATAGGCGACTCTGCTCCTACTCCTCGCAAGCGATATGGTTGGCTACTGCTTATCGGCGTATTGCTCGCCATTGTTGTGGGCATAGTCTTGTTCTTCACCCTTCACTCGAACCACGATTCCGAAGAGGGCGTATTCGAGCGAAATGCAGTGGCATCCGTACCTCATCCTTTGCGCGGATGGCTTAATTCGTTAGATAGTATCTCCACGCCATGCGTTGTCACCAAAGATACTACCGTCAACGATATCCCCATGCGCCTCTATGTACCTCTCAATGTTACTCCTCGCCTCGAAGTGGGCTATAAGTGCATAGATGACACTACCCGCAACCTCCTACTTTTCCAGGCAGCGGATATTCGTGCTGACAATAAGAAGATCGTAGGTGCTTTCGTCCTTCGTGGCAAACCTCTCAGTTGGGGACTAAGCAAGAAGGGTTATTGCAGTATCATCGGCGATGAGGTCACTATTGGTGTGGCAGACAACTCGCCTCTCTTTGAGCAGGCAACCGAAGTTGGCGGTTATTTCTTCCGCCAATATCCTCTGGTGTCCAACGAGACACTGGTCGAGAACGAACTCAAGAGCCAATCTACTCGCCGCGGTCTATGCGAGTTGGAGGGCAAAGTGGTGGTTGCCGAGACCTTTACACCCGAGTCGCTGCACGATTTCTCACAAGCATTGGTTGACATTGGCACCACCAACGCCATCTACCTCGTCGGCAGTGCCGCTATTGGTTGGCATCGCACCATCGACGGTCGTGGCATCGCTTCAGGTCAATGGGAACCCCGCGTGTATAAGAATGTCAGCTTCATCGTCTGGTCCCTCTAACTTATCACGAATATTTTGAGATTTATATTAAGTAGATTTTTGTGCGGAACGAAGGAGCAATGTGGTACATTGTGACTGAGCGACAATCAAAAAGATGCCAATAAAAATCCAAAATAACAAGTACGAAATGGCATGTATGATATTAATTCATACACGCCATTTTTCATTTCGTACATTCTCGCCTAAAATCCTTTTCCATTTCAACTATTTCTACTACCTTTGCACTGCAAAACAACCAAAACCGTTGTCATTAAACCTTTAAAACTTTTAAAACCCTTAAAACCTTTAAAACTTTCTCTTATGAAACCAACCATCATCCAGCGCATCAAGTCGCTATCCACCAAAACCATTCTGCTCATCACCTCCGCCACGGTGGTGGTCATCGCCACTATCGTTGCCCTCAGCGGCACCATCTCGTCAGCCTCCCGCCGCATGGAGAAAAAACTCTACGGCGAGGAGATTGGCAACAACCACCTCCGCTACAAGCACGGCGACCACATCTACAACCCCGAGACGGGCGAGATACTCGTGGACAGCATCGACTGGCTGCACATCAACTACAGCGACACCATCGCCATCCTCGCCAAGAACAACCGCCGTGCGTTCATCAACCTCAACACTGCCCAGCTCATCACGCCCCTCATCTACGAGAAGGCTTGGGAGTTCGCCTGCGACCGCGGCATCATGGTCAAGAGCGACACTATCTACATCTTCCGCCGCGACGGCTCTATCGTCAATCCCCAGGGCTTCAAATACAAAGGGCAATACGACCTACTCTACCACCGCGACAAACTCATTGTCAATGTCGATAACGACAAGGTCGGACTCATCGACACTGCTGCGCAATGGGTATTGCCACTTTCATATTCCCTGATTGAGAACGAGTACCAGCACCGCCTCTACAACACCCGTCTCGACGACCAATGTATCGTCTATAACTACGCCCTGGATACAGTCTTGCTGGGCACGTATAAGTCCATTGATATCGATTGGTCGGAGGGGCTTATCGCTACCGAGTACAACGGCATCCAGCACCTCTTCTCCTACGAGGGCAAACTCATCTATGAGGTCATTTATAAGTCCATCTCCGAGCTCTCCTATAATACTGGCCGCAAGGATGCGCAAGGCAACGAAATCTGGGAGGAAACCAACTGCTATGTCTATACCGACTACAACGGCAAGAAAGGCCTTATGGACAAGCGTTATCGTGTCCTCACGCCCCCTCGTTTCTATGATATCACTGCCCAAACCAAGCACACTTTCTTTGCTTCTTTTGGCAAATGGTCTAACCACTTCGGCACTCTCATCGACGAAAATGGCAAACCGATTCGCTAACCATTGATTTGTCAGAGTTAATTTCTTCATCCTTATTTTGTTTTGCCCACTAATGCAGCTACTGCATTCTTTTGGGCAAAAACAAAAGATTCTCCTCGAATTGACGATAATTGACATCTTAATTGACAATAATTGTCTTAAAAATAAGTTCCTGATTTTTTTATATTTTTGTAGCTCGGAACGAGCGTATTTTTGTTAAATAAAAATTGACGCTAATTGACTTCCAAATTGACAATCATTGTCGTTCTATAAAATAAATTTTTGATAATTTTTGGCTAATTTTCTATAATTTTTGTATTGTACTATGCCTCGCCTTCGCCGTATCCTCACCAACCTTCTGCTGTCCTTCTTGCTCGGCAGCATAGCCCTCGTCCTGCTTTTCAAGTTCGTTCCTATTCCTTTCACGCCTCTCATGCTGCTCCGTCATATCGAGGCGCGTCAGGAGGGACGCCAACTGGACATACAGCACCAATGGACAGCATTGGAGGACATCTCCCCCGACCTCATCGCAGCTGTCATCGACCACGAGGATGCCAAGTTCTACGAGCACCGTGGCTTCGATTGGGATGCTATCTCCTATGCGTATGAGCAGAATCAGCGCTATGGGCGTATTGTCTGCGGAGGCAGTACAATCTCCCAGCAAACGGCCAAGAACATCTTCACTTTCCACTCGCGCACCTACCTGCGCAAAGCAGTAGAGGCTTATTTCACGGTCTTGATAGAGTTCCTTTGGGGCAAGGAACGCATTATGGAGGTGTATTTGAATATGATTGAAATGGGCGATGGCGTGTTTGGTGCCGAGGCAGCAGCCAATTACTATTTCGACACCTCCGCCGCTGGTCTCAACCATTACGATGCCGACTATATTGCCTGGCTCCTCCCCGATCCGAGGAGGTAAGTTTAAAGTACCTATCTTTCCGCTATCTTTCCGCTATCAATTCGCTACTAACTACGGTACATACACGGTAGATATACGGTACATACACGGTAGATACACGGTACATTAGTATATTCACACCGTAGGAACATCGAATGTATCATATATTTACACTATTTTTACAAAATCATACCAATACACCTCTAAATATTTGCTGATATCATATATTTTTCGTACCTTTGCACCATAATTAACAATCACTATCCCCTCCGACGGCAAGGAGGAGTCTCCCTCGAGAAACATCCGAGAAGCTCGTGGTTTCGAGGATAGAGTGGAGGCATCTTGCGCCCTAACAACGACGAGGTCGTTGGTCAATGCGTGAGATTGCCGAACACGATGGCACGCACTACTCTCTCACACCCTTTCGACTCCATGTCGGGCAAACTCGCTTCTAAAGAAAAGATTGTTATGCGCACTCGCAATGGCCGCACGCATGCTTATGCAATCAAACATCCGTATAAAGGTCCTATTGCGCCCGAACGCCAACGCACTATCACAGCATTTGCAGATGCCGTCAACCAAACCACGGTTATCTTAAATACTCCCGACCTCCGCACCGAGTGGGAAGAGAAGTTCGCCGCCTACCGCAAGAAAGCCGACCGCTATCCCAACACTCACCCCAATCCCTACACCACTCTCCGCGGCTTCATCATCGGCTCTCTCATCCACGCATCTAAATAACACCTTGCGCCTTTCTATGTCCATTATCCCCGCATCTCATGCGGGCTCTTTGCTTATTTCCTTTTGGTTTCACCCCTCGGCGTGCACGCCGAGCAACTATTCTTCCACTATGCTCGCCGGTGTCCCGTCTCGCGTGTCCCGACTTCCCACCCCTCCCTCTACTTACTGTCGAGTATTCCACAAGAAATTTCTATGTCCATTATCCAGCGGGGGCCCCGATAACGCTCGTGGCGTTATGGGGTGCTCTTAAACTGTAGGCGCACTGCGCCGTCCTCTAAACTAAAAATGGCGAAAAAATCGCCATTTTTTTGCATATATCAAAAAAAAACACTAACTTTGCACGCAAAGTTTGAAAAAAAGGAGATAAAACTATGTGTATGTACAATCTTATATTAAATGATGAACTTGTTAGACGCACTCGTCAAT
>CAMEKM010000060.1 GCA_945921355.1 uncultured Bacteroidales bacterium | reverse complement strand
TTAAGAGCAATCAATATGTAAAGTTCTGCCCTGGTTGTGGTGACCATGCTATCTGCATGGCATTGCAAAAAGCCATGGCGGAAGTGGGTGTACCTACCCATCAAACCGTGGTAATCTCAGGTATCGGCTGTTCAAGCCGCATGCCTCACTATTTGAACACCTACGGTTTTAATACTATTCATGGTCGTGGTGCGGCTATCGCCACTGGTGTCAAGACCAGTCATCCTGAACTCAGCGTATGGCAAATGACAGGCGACGGCGACTGCTTAGCGATAGGTGGAAACCATTTTATCCACGAACTGCGTCGCAATGTGGATTTGAATATCTGCCTGTTTAATAATAGGATATACGGACTGACCAAGGGGCAGTATTCCCCTACCTCGCCCAAAGGATTTGTGAGTAAGTCCAGTCCGTTTGGTACGGTAGAGCGTCCGTTTATTCCTGCGGAATTGGTACTTGGTGCGCGTGGCACGTTCTTCGCTCGTACGTTGGATGTAGATATGCCTACGACAGTAGAATGTATGGTGGCAGGTCATCGGCACAAAGGAGCCAGTGTGATTGAGTGTTTGGTCAACTGTGTGATTTTCAACAACGGTACTCACTTATGGATATCCGACCGCGAAACACGTGCAGACCACTCTATCGTACTACGCCATGGCGAGAAGATGATTTTTGGTAAAGAGAAAGATAAAGGTTTGGCATTGGATTATACTCAAGGAGTGATGCCACAACTGATTGTGGTAGCAGCCGACGATCCACGCGTACTTACTCACGATGCTACCATGCAAGACCCAACCCTCCATCGTATGTTAGCCATGATGGGGCAAGATGAGGCGATGAGGCGATTAGGTGAAGAGGCGACAAGCACAGAGTTACCTATCGCCCTCGGCGTGATACGCAATGTGGAGGAAGAAACGTATGATTCGGCTGTTAATCAACAGATTGAGCAAGTACGTGAACACAGCAAAGTAAAGACTTTTGATCAATTGACCAGCACATTGGAGCAGTGGACAGTTTAGAGTTTAGTGTTTAGAGTTTAGTGTTTAGAGATAAGAATGAAAAAGATTATTTTATTTATTGCGTTTGCCACAATGATAGGCAATACAGTTGCACAAGACGTGGTTGATACCACACAAATATCTATTATTGAACGAGTAGAGAACTGGTATGCAGCAAACATGAATTATGCAACCATTACTACACTGATGGCAGTGGAGTCTTCTTTTATTCCTTTCCCGAGCGAGGTGGTGATTCCTCCCGCAGCTTATGTGGCAGGTAAAGAAGCGAGCACTTTACATGTGACCGATAACTACATACTAAATGTGCTGTTGATTGTTCTTTTTGGTACAATCGGCGCGATATTGGGAGCTATCATCAATTACTCTTTGGCTATGTGGCTTGGTCGTCCTATCATCTATGCGTTTGCGGATAGCAAGGTGGGACATCTCTGTTTGTTGTCATCGGAGAAAGTAAAGAAAGCAGAGGATTACTTCAATAATCATGGCAAGGTAAGCACCTTCGTAGGTCGTCTTATTCCCGGTATTCGCCAGCTCATCAGTATTCCTGCGGGATTGAGCAAGATGAATTTCGGTCAGTTCTTGCTTTATACTTTCTTAGGAGCCAGTATCTGGAATATCATTTTAGCATTGTTGGGTTATATTGCTCATGGGCAGATGGACCTTATTCACGAGTATAGCCACGAACTGAGCATCGCTATTATGGCATTGCTGGCTGTGGCTGTAATCTATTTCATTGCGAAGGCCATTATTAAACGCTATAAAAAATAGTAGCAACCTACGGAGAAACACCACTATACTAACGAAGTGGTAATGGAGTGGTAACGGTGTGGTTTCGAGAAAGAAAAGGGACTAACGCATCAATTATGTGCCCAACCAAGTGCAAAGACGCTTATCCGACAACCGCGGATAGGCGTCGTTTGTTTCATACATTCAAACAATGTTGCACCAGACGTGATGACATCATCTACCAAAAGAACATGTTTGTTCTTCCATTCTTCGGGATACCGCATAGCGAATAAATCTCGGACATTCTCATAGCGTTGGTCAAAGTTGGAGCGCGATTGGTGTGGATTGTTTTTTGTACGAACAAGATGTGAGGTATCTATTGGAATCTTTGTGACTGCGTGTAATCCTTTGCAAATGTATTCAGCTTGATTAAATCCCCGCTGGCGCAAGCGGCGAGGGTGCAAAGGAACGGGTACTAAATAATCTACGTCGTCAAAGAGTTCTGCGTCAAGATATTCTACAGCCGCAACACGACCTAACTCGTGGAAGATCATCGGATTAGGATAAATGCCAAATTTACCACGTTCTATGAGTGAGCGAAGCAATTGTCCACGTTCACGATTGTAAAAAGCAAAAGCTACTCCGTGTTGGTAATGGATTGTTCTATGTTCCTTTTTTATCCACTCAGCAAAGAGCATATCAATACCATTATCGGGCAAAAACATGTGCTCTGTACGCACAATCGCATCAAGACAAGAGGAGCAGATGGTCTGCTCCTCTTGTACTAATTTATGACCACAAGCCGCACAGCAAGAAGGGAACAAAACCTCCAAGATTGCTCGTGAACATGTGGAAAGAATAGATGACATTATTGGGGGTATTATCTGCGTCCGCGCATCCAGCCTGCGAAACCGCCGAAACCCGTTGACGGATTGTTGGATGGCTCTGGCGTATCAAAATCATCGCTAAAGTCAAGCACAATATCACCGTTCTCGTGAACGACAGGTTGTGGAGTCATCTGCGAAGGGGTTTCTGCCACTTGTACAGGAGTATCATTGGCTGGAGTGACTTCTTCCTCAGCAGATTCTGTAACTTTAGCATCTTCGTAGTGGATTTTGATGGCCTCCTCTACCGTCTTTTTGCCAACCACATCATCCAAACCAGGAATGTTTGAAACCTCAAAACCAGTAGCAATGATAGTAACACGTACTTTATCTTCGAGCGTTTCATCGAGCGATGCACCCCATTGTACTTCCACATCCTCGCCTATCTCGCTGACAAACGAGTGAATTTGGTCTATCTCGGACATGATGAGCGCATGCTCTGTTGTGGTGTATATTTGCAGCAACAAACGCGTTGCACCACGCACGTCGCTATTCACCAATGGCGAATGCAATGCCTCGTGAATAGCCTGAGTGATACGGTTTTCGCCATTAGCAATACCCACACTCATGATAGCCACATTACCGTTCTTGAGGGTGTTGTAAACATCTGCAAAGTCGGTGTTGATATATCCAGGTACCGTGATGATCTCAGCAATAGCGCGAGCTGCATTTGCCACTACGTCATCTGATTTGGCAAAGGCATTTAGCATATTGAGGTCGGGATATATTTGGCGCAGTTTCTCATTGTTGATGACCAAGATCGCATCCACTTGTTCTGCCAATTGCGCCACACCAATCATGGCTTTTTTAATTTTCTTTGGACCTTCAAAAGTAAATGGAATAGTCACGATGCCTACGGTCAGTATGCCCATTTCGCGTGCTACGGAAGCCACTACCGAAGAAGCACCCGTACCTGTTCCACCACCCATTCCTGCTGTGAGGAAAAGCATTTTTGTGCCATCATTCAATGACTCTTTGATGCGCTCACGATTTTGCTCTGCATATTCTTGGGCAACCTCAGGCTTGCCACCTGCACCAAGTCCAGGTCCTAATTGCAATTTAGCAGGTACACTGCTACGCTCAAGGGATTGCTTGTCGGTATTGCATACTAAGAAGGTGACGTCCTTCACTCCTTGGGCATACAAATAGTTGACAGCATTACAGCCACCACCACCTACACCCATCACTTTGATAATAGAGTCTTGAGCCAATTCTAAGCCCAAATCATTAATTACATCTATCATATATCTTGTAGATTATCAATTACACAATTGGTTTTTAATACCCCGTTTGGTCGGTAAAAATATTTAAGGTTTTTTCTTTGATGATATCTAAGAATCCTTCATTAGGATTTTCTACATTAGGATGTTTCGCACGATAATCGCCCCCTAATAGTAATGTGCCAATCAACGAAGAGTACATTGGCATGCACATCTCGTCTGGTGTATCGGTTGTCAACCATGTGGCATGCGAACCGTACATTACTTTGATTGGTGTTTTGGCTTGAATAAATTCCACTATACCTTGTAGCATTGCTCCACCGCCAGTCACATATAAGACGTGAAAACGCTCTGCTTCTGCATTGATGGTATCCAATAATGGAGTTAGTATCTGTTCTAAACGTGCAGAAATGATGTTAGCAATATCGCTTGCCATCACAGCCACTTCGCCTTGAGGCATAGTAGGAGCAGGCATACGAAAACGATGATTAGTCGGCAATAAGTCTGCCGAAGCAAAGCCGTATTTGCATTTCAATTGTTCGGCATACGCCAACGAAATACCTATTTGTTCAATGTCGCGTGTGATGTCGTATCCACCTAATGGCACCACCTTGTTGTATAAATACTGATTGCCCTTGTAAACGGTCAAGGTGGTTGTTTGAGCCCCTAAATCCAATATTGCACAACCGCGTGCCATGTCTTCATCAGTGACTATGGCATTGAGCAACGCATCGGGGCGAACATACATATGCTCTAAGCGTTTGGCAGAGCGATTGAAACTATCTATGATTTTCTGCTCCAATTCATTTTTGCCAACGAAGGCTATAAAATGTGCTTCAACCAATGCAGCACGCTGGTCGGAGGTAGGTTGATGCTCTTGCTCAACGCCATCTAATTTATAGAAATATGGTACCAAATCCAGTACAGCCACATCGGGATTGCGTGCTTCGATTTTTTGTTTACATTCTGCTTCCATCGAGTCCAATAGTGGTTGAGCAATTTCTTTTCTACGGACTTGATCACGGACAGAATGTACTGCCACTACCTGCATCGTACGACCACCTACGCATACAAATGCCGATGGCAAGGCGTCCACATGGATCCGATTGGATAGTTTCTTCAATACCTCGTTAATCATAAAGCCCGCATCTGAAGTGTTAGTCACGATACCTCTTTCCACACATTCAAATTTGTTAGAATATTCAACACCCAACACACGCAACGTATTTTGTCCCGTCATTTCGGCTGCCATTGCTCTCACACTATGGCTGCCTAAGTCTATCGCCACCAGTGGAACGGATTGTAATATTTTTTGTTTCTTCGCCATAAGACTTGTACATTTTTATTTTCTTCCAACTACCTGTCCATTATAACGCAAATCATACTCACGATAGTCGGGATGCTCTATTTGATTTAATCCTTTGGTATATAATGTCTGCAACTTGTCCAGTTTCTCCACGTATCCATCTAAGGAGCCAAGCATGATTTTTGCGCGTTCTCCCTCTTGAGTCAAAATCAACGATTTAGGGTTGGCTACATATACATCTTTGATGCGCAAACTCCAATATTTATCATTGTTAATCCACATCACAAAATCAAAGTATTCTTCCGTAGCAGCACGTTGACTAACCGTTCCTCTAAACACTGGTATGTCCACACCTATTTGCTTGTGAGCTGGCATTATCCGACGGTCTGAATCTACGTAGTAGCAGCCATCATTCGATACCACACTCAGCACTGGCACTCGTTGTGTCAATTCTATATATACGCCACCAAAAGGTGATTTGTAGCAAGATACCTCACGAACCATATCATGCTTTTGCAGACATTGTTCAATGGCGTGACAATCAATTTGCTGCATTGATTTGCCTTGAGGGTAAGCGTGATGACGTTTCAAATATCCCTCCATCTCGTCTGCGGTCACAAACTGACGTTCTAAACTGTCTTTCACCACGACATGCACTTCGGTACATGGCGAAGAATCTACTTGAGCCGAGCACCATGCTCCTGCCACCAATACTGCTCCGCAGCATATCACCACGGCCACAGTCAAAAAGATTTTTTTTACCATCTATTTCATAATTAAGGTTTATATTTGTAATGCTTTTGCTATTTGCTGTACTTGTCTATCTATATCCCCTGCTCCCATTGTTATCACCACACAATTTTTCTCTTTCGCCAAACAATTTTTCACTCGTTCACGCAAGTATTTCGCCAATATATCGGGTAATACTAAAGCACGTTTGGTTTGCACTTTATCCATCAACCATTCGCTTGTCACACCCGCTATAGGTTCTTCACGAGCAGGGTAGATAGGCAGCAACGCCACTTCGTCCAACTGGCTCAACACAGCGGCAAACTCTTCTGCAAAGTCTTGTGTCCTGCTAAATAGGTGTGGTTGAAACACTCCTATCACATACCTTTCAGGATATAGTTTTCGCACCGATTCAATGCTTGCTTTCAGCTCCATAGGGTGGTGTGCATAATCATCAATATAGGTGATTTGAGGTGTATTCACGTGGATATTGAATCTGCGATATACACCACTAAAGCTACGCATTCCCTCACGCAACTCCTCATCGGTAGCTCCCATCAGCCATGCTACAGCCATTGCTGCCACACTATTCTCTATATTCACCCATACAGGTACACCCAATTGCACATCCTCAACAGACTGTTGTGGGGTATGAAAGTCAAATCTAATCTCTCCATTCGCCACGCGGATATTATCCGCATAAAAATCTGCCTTCTCGCCTACTGCATAGGTATAAACCTTTGCTTGTAATTTGTCAACTGTAAACTGTAAACCGTTCTTCACCACCAGTGCCTCTTGCACCAATGATGCATAATGCATAAAGCTCTCGCGGTATGCATCCTCTGTGCCATAGATGTCCAAATGGTCAGGGTCCATGCTAGTGATCACGGATATATATGGTGTCAGGTGATGGAAAGAACGATCAAACTCATCTGCCTCTACCACTACCAAATCGCTCTTTTGGTCCAGTAGTAAGTTCGTGCCATAGTTGTTCGCTATACCTCCCAAGAAGGCATTTGCTCCCACATGCGACTGATGCAAGATATGCGCCAACATCGTGCTTGTTGTCGTCTTGCCATGTGTGCCTGCCACGCATAGTGCACGTTCCGAACGAGTTACTATGCCCAATACTTCGGCTCTTTTCAGTATTCTAAAGCCTTTCTCTTTTAACCACACATACACTGCCATATTTTCTGGCACAGCGGGTGTGCGCACTACTACTGTAGTCTGCAAGTCCAATGCAGCGACCCTATCCAATGAGTCATCATATTGCACCTCTATTCCCTCAGCTTCCAGCGATTCGGTCAATGGCGATGCAGTACGGTCATATCCTAATACCCGATAGCCCTTGGCTGCGAAATAGCGCGCCAATGCACTCATGCCTATACCGCCTATGCCTAAGAAATAATATGTATATATTAGGTTAGCTAACATTTAACGAACAATCATTTTTTGCGTATGTTCTCCACTGCGCAATATGTATATTCCTTGTGGCAAATTCTCGCGCAAAGCAGACATATTTTGACCAGCTACAGAATATATCTCTACGCTACTATCACTCCAATCTAATATACCAATGTTTTCTATTGCAGTTTCAATTGCAGGTACTAGTACCTCGGTTTGTCCCCACTTCATCTCTGGAGTACCATTATAATTCAACAACTTACCTGTTAGTGAAACCTTATCTCCCTGCACTACTGGTGCGTCGTTATAACATTGATATGCATAGAACACATTTCCGCCATTGGGAGTATCAGCAACCCAAAATGTTTGGCTCTTGTATTGCGTACTATAAGATCCATTCAGCGATGTCACATATCCCACAACCATATACTCTGTCGAAGACTGACTGCCTTGCGCCAATGCTAATGCCAATTCGCGTGCTTCTTGACAAGTAATTGCGCCATCCACTGTACCTGGATCAGGAGGCAACACTTCGCCATCACAGTCATAAGGTTTGCCTTTCATCGTTCCCCAAATATATTCAACCAAATTTGGTTCTACCACAAATGGATTTTCATTTCCTTGTAACTCAATTACTTTAGCATTGCGATTGATTTCCTTGTCAGATACAGGATCTTGTCGATGCCATTTTAACATCAATGCTAACGATTTAGACTGAAAATCACACACACCATTGCTATAACTAAAATAGCGATACCCCTTGCCTCCTTGCGTAAAGTCTTTGTCCATATAGCAAGTCAGCATGTAGAAATACACACGAGCCACATCTCCCTTGTATTCATCCACAGGCTCAAACGCCGTTTCACCACTCCATGTGGAACTCGAACCTTTCTTAGATCCTAAATTATTTGTCCATGCCGCATTGGTTACCTCATCATACACCCATGCTGAACGCATTTCATTCGCCATCGCATCTACCGAAATTATATGGTGTAAATCTGTGTACATAGGGTCGTTTGCCTCATTTTCCTGTGAATATCCCCACCAAGATTTAGGTAGCATATGCTCACGATTGTAACACTCTCCCTCCGTCACATCCACATCATAACAATAATCCGATAGATTGAAATCATAACCTGAATACATATCCCAAATCTTGCCATCAGCACGCACATCCACCTTTGCTTGATCTCCGCGTATCTGCCTATAATCCAACACGGTATGTTGCGAAATTTTCTCATGTAAACTTTCACGTAACTCTTTTGATGTTAATCCCTCTAGTGCCTCGTATGGACATGGATCGGGTTCATCTGGCCACCATCCTTCCACCACCACATTCTTCACTTCCCAAGTACTGGCATAATCGTCGGTAGATAAATACTCAAACATAAACTGCATTGTACTTGAAGCATATGTAGTCAAATCTATCTCACAAGCAACAAAACCCCAACGTTGTGTTGGCCATGTAGGAATAGCGACCAGCGTCCAATTAACACCATCCTTACTCACTTTCACCAGGTTATAATCCACATCTGAAGTACTATTGGCAGCGTATGTAGTATGTTCAAAGCGCAATACCACTTTCGTACAACCTTGTGTATTTAGCACAGGCGAAATCAACTTACAATCACTCGCGCCCATTGACTGACTACCTTTATTGGCAGTCACTTTGGCATATTGATGAGTACGATCCACATACCACATAGATGCATAAGTACATCCTGGATACTTCTGCTCATCCAAGGTAAACGAGCCAAATGACTCTGCAAATGGCTCATCAAGCAATACTTCCACTTGGGTATATGCTACAGCAACCCAACCCAAAATCGCCCAAAGAATCAAAGATAGTTTTTTCATAATTGTTCGTTTTTTAGATACTACGATATTCTTATCCTAATTTAGCCTGCAAAGATACAACTTTTTTTGTAAATATGCAACACTTTTTGATTTTTATTCCAGTTTTTGCTTTTTCACTTGCATATCTGCAATTTTTATTGTACCTTTGTAGCCAAATTGCATATTAGGGTCGTTTTACCCCTTAAACAGTTACACCCCTTGAAACTTTTAGAACTTTTATAGATATGGCAACACAAGAAGAAACATTCAAAAAACTAGTCGCACACTGCAAGGAGTACGGCTTCGTTTTCCCAAGCAGCGAGATCTATGACGGTCTTGGTGCAGTTTATGACTACGGTCAAAATGGTGTAGAACTCAAAAACAACATCAAGAAATATTGGTGGGACGCTATGACTATGCTCCACGAGAACATTGTCGGCATCGACGCCAGCATCTTCATGCACCCTACCA
>CAMEKM010000059.1 GCA_945921355.1 uncultured Bacteroidales bacterium | reverse complement strand
GCAAAATATTTTTACTAACTTTGCACACAAATTGCATTTGCTGTTGGACAGTACACATGCAAGAAATCGTTTTTAAAAAATATATTTTTTACGCTTTCTCTTGCATACGTGCGAAAAAAATAGTACCTTTGCCCGAATTTTAGCTTGATGTGAAGAATGATTTATTAAAAAACAACTATTAATATTTACAATATGAGTGTTCTACAAAACCTAACAGCAATCAAAATGCTGCAGTTGAAAGCATTTAAATTTCAACTAAACAACCCATTCAAATGGGCAAATGGGTGGTATGCACCTCTATATTGCGATGATCGTAAGATTTTATCATATCCAAAGATTCGAGATTTTATTCGAATAGAATTGGCGAGAACAATCGCTGAGATATATCCTGATGCAGATGTGATAGCGGGAGTAGCAACCAATGCTATTGCACATGGCGTGTTGGTAGCAGAACAGTTGGGATTACCTTTCGTATATGTGCATCCTACTCCTAAAGATCACGGATTGGAAAATCAAATCGAAGGTGATTTGCGTCCGAGGCAAAATGTGGTTGTGTTAGAAAATCAAGTGAATATAGGTAAAAATTGCTTGAAAGTGGTAGAAGCATTACGCAATAATGGCTGTAATGTATTAGGTATTGTTACCATTTTTGATTATGGCTTCTCATCTACTCGCAAAAACATGGAAAAAGCAGAAATAGATTTGATTTCGCTGACCAACTTAGAAACTGTTCTGCATCATGCAGAAAACTTAGAAATAATCAATGAAGGACAAAGCAAGGCGATACAACAATGGCAAAAGAAACCATCTAAATGGAGTAAATAAGTTATGGCAGAGATTAAATATGAGAGTAAAATAGGACAGATAACAGCAAACGATCAACAGGTGTTTGCCGTATTGAGCAATCTAGAGAATATCAACTATTTTCGAGATGCAATACCTCAAGATAAAATAAAAGAATTGGAAGTGACCAAAGAGCGAATCTGTCTAAAAGTGGATGGATTAGGGCAAAAAATAGCAATTGCAATTGTTGAAAAAGAAGAATACAAAACCATTAAATTCGGAGCAGAAAATTTGCCTATTCCATTTAATGTTTGGATTCAATTGAAACAAGTGGCTGAATTGGATACTCGTATTAGAATAACAATAAAAACAGATATGCCTGCTATGTTCAAAATGATGTTCGATAAGAAAATGCAGCAGGGACTGGACCAAGCAATAGATATGCTCTGTCAAATACCTTATAAAAAGTTATAATTATGGGAAGGAAAAAACGCAATCTTCGTATTCATCGCGAAGGACGAAACATTATTGTAGGACTTACATTTTTGATTTTTTTCATCAACGTTCCTGTTTTTCTATATGTTTCTAATTGGATATTTGCGATTACATTGTTGCTTTCAGCGGCATTATTAGTATTTGTTACTTATTTCTTCCGCAACCCAGTACGTGTGTTAGAAGTGGATGATCCTAATTTCATTATCGCACCTGCTGACGGACGCGTGGTTGTGATAGAGCCCACCGAAGAAAATGAGTATTTTCATGAAAAACGCCTGCAAGTGAGCATCTTTATGTCGCCCTTCAATGTACATGCCAATTGGTATCCAATAGAAGGAACTATTTTGGTATCCGAACATCAAAAGGGTCGTCATCAAGGAGCTTGGCTACCTAAATCAAGTACAGAAAACGAGCGTTCATTAGTTGTGATAGAAACACCCAATAAAGTGCAAATAGCTGTACGTCAGATAGCTGGTGCAATGGCACGCCGTATCGTAACCTATGCTAAGGTCACCAAGCAAGCACACCGCAATGAGCATCTCGGATTTATCAAATTTGGCTCACGTGTGGATATGTATTTGCCACTTGATACAGAAATCTTTGTGGCTGTGGGCGAATCAGTACGTGGTAACGAAACTATTATCGGCAGAATAAAAGAATAATAATCATACTAATACCTAATAAAATCATCAATTATGAATAAGTTTGAAAATCTTTTCGCTGAGTATCCTTGCACACTCACCGAACAATCCGTAAAATCAGCAGTAGAAGATATATTGACTAACCACTTCGAGGAAAACAACAATGTAGATGTATGGAAACAATGTCTCCATTCAATTGACTTGACCACACTCAATGGCGAGGATACTACCGAGAAAGTAGAGACGATGGCTCAACGTGTGAATGAGTTTGAAGACAATTTCCCTGGTGTGCCTAACGTGGCTGCTATGTGTGTGTATCCTGCTCTTGTGCAAGCTGCAGCAGACACACTCACAGAGCCTATTGGTATTGCAGCAGTAGCTGCTGGTTTCCCTGCTTCTCAAACATTTATCGAGGTTAAAGTGGCTGAGGCAGCGATGGCTGTTGCTGCTGGTGCAACTGAGATAGATATCGTCATTTCAATCGGAAAATTCCTTGAAGGCAACTACCAAGAGGTCTTTGATGAGATTTCTGAAATTAAAGCAGCTATCAAAGATGCACACCTCAAAGTGATTCTTGAAACAGGTGCTTTAAAAACCCCCGAAAACATCTATAAGGCTTCTATTCTTGCCATGGCAGCAGGAGCTGATTTTATAAAAACTTCTACAGGTAAAATTGCTGTAAATGCTACTCCAGAGGCTACATATGTAATGTGTACTGCTATCAAGAACTGGCAAGCAAAAACTGGTCAAAAGGTATGCTACAAACCTGCAGGTGGCGTAAGTACCACCGAAGAAGCTGTGCAACATTACACCTTAGTGAAAGAGATTCTTGGTCAAGATTGGCTCAATAATGAGTCCTTCCGATTTGGCGCAAGTCGTTTGGCAAACAATTTATTAACAAGTATTACTGGTTCGGAAATAAGATATTTCTAATCGCTATTTAATTAGAAGAAAATCCTGCGATGAACACCATTTTATCAAAACGGTTCTTTTCGGAGAATGTTGCGGAGTTTGTTATTGAAGCTCCATTGATTGCTCGTAGCCGTCGTGCTGGGCATTTTGTGATTGTGAGAACAGACAAACATGGAGAGCGTATGCCATTGACGATTGCAGATGCTGATCCAATCAAAGGAACAATCTCTCTGGTGGTACAGCGAATAGGTGTTTCATCAAGTAAGCTTTGCGAAATGAATGTGGGAGACCAATTAGCTGATTTGGTCGGACCACTTGGCAAAGCTACCGAAATCAAGCAATTCGGTACGGTTGTTTGTGCTTGTGGAGGTGTGGGAGCTGCTCCTATGTTGCCTATTGCACAAGCACTCAAGCGTGCAGGCAATCGCGTCATAACCATTTTGGCTGCTCGCACTGCCGAACTCATTATCCTACGTGAACAATTATCAGCAGTGTCTGACGAACTGATAATCATGACAGATGATGGTTCACTTGGACAAAAAGGTTTGGTAACCAGTGGGGTGGAGCAGGTTATTTTACGTGAGAAAGTGGATAAGTGCATCACTATAGGGCCTGCTATAATGATGAAATTTGTGGCATTGACCACCCAAAAATTCAATATCCCTACCGATGCAAGTCTCAATACCATCATGGTAGATGGTACAGGAATGTGCGGTGCATGTCGCGTAACCGTTGGAGGAAAAACCAAATTCGTTTGTGTAGATGGACCAGAGTTTGATGCTCATCAGGTAGATTTCGACGAAATGCTCACTCGTTTGCGTTCGTATAAAAACGAAGAAGCTATCGCTTACTCCAACGCTTCTACACATAGTTCAACACCATTCTCTGCAACCCATCAACCCATCCTTTCGAATCTTACAAGCGAGCAACCAATTATAAATGAGGTTGTTCTAACTGCCAAGCAGCGTGTTGCTATTCCACGAGTAGAGATGAACGAACTACCAGCAGAGGAGCGTATTAAATCGTTGCGAAGCGAGGTGAATCAAGGTCTTACATTGGACCAAGCTATCACAGAAGCGCATCGCTGCTTGGATTGTAAAAAGCCAACTTGTGTACAAGGTTGTCCAGTAAATATCAATATTCCTGGATTTATCAAGCAGTTAGAAATTGGAAATATCATCGGTGCGGCTGAAATAATAAAAGAAAGTAGTACTCTGCCTGCTGTGTGTGGACGTGTATGTCCACAAGAGAAGCAATGTGAAGCACAATGTATCCATATTAAAATGGGACATAAACCTGTGGCTATTGGCTATTTGGAGCGCTTTGTAGCAGATTATACTGCATCTAATATGAGCGAAACCAGCCACAAACGTGAAGCCAATAACACTGGCAAAATGGGCAAGGTAGCCGTAGTTGGTAGTGGTCCTGCTGGTTTAGCTTTTGCGGGTGATATGGCTAAATATGGATATGAAGTCACCGTTTTTGAGGCATTGCATGAGATAGGTGGTGTATTGAAATATGGTATTCCAGAGTTCCGCCTTCCTAATAGCGTAGTGGATCGAGAGATAGAAGGACTACGTCAATTAGGAGTGAATTTCAAGACAGATATCATCATTGGTAAAACACTTACGATTGATGACTTGAAAGCAGAGGGCTATCAAGGTATTTTTGTTGGTAGTGGTGCTGGTTTGCCTCGTTTTATGGGTATTCCTGGTGAAAACCTTAATGGTGTATTATCTTGCAACGAATACTTGACGCGTGTGAATTTGATGGATGCTTCATCCGAAGAATCAGATACGCCTGTTTTAAGGGCTAAGAATGTGGCTGTCATAGGTGGTGGAAATACGGCTATGGATGCTGTGCGCACAGCCAAACGCTTAGGAGCAGAGCGTGCTATGATTATTTATCGCCGTAGTGAGGAAGAGATGCCTGCTCGCATTGAGGAGGTTCGTCACGCTAAGGAAGAAGGTATTGAGTTCCTGACTTTGCATAACCCGATTGAATACCATGCAGATGAGAGTGGTCGTGTTAAAGAGGCTGTTCTGCAAGTGATGACTTTGGGCGAACCCGATGAATCAGGACGTCGTTCGCCTGTGGCGCTTGAAGGACAAACTATCACTATTCCTGTTGATGAAGTAATCGTTTCGGTTGGTGTATCGCCTAATCCGTTGATCCCATCTTCTCTGGAAGGGTTAGAGATTTCCAAACGAGGTACTATTGTAGTGGGCGACAATATGCAATCTTCTATTCCTACTTTATTTGCTGGTGGAGATATTGTTCGCGGTGGCGCAACAGTCATCCTCGCAATGTCCGACGGACGTAAGGCTGCGAAATCCATGCACGAATACCTAACGGCTAATTCTTAAGTCCATTTTTATCGCACAAACTGCTGTATGTACTATGCTATTACTATGTGATTAGTATGTTATTACTATCTCATTCATAGCATTTGCGAATACCATCTCTCTCGACGCTATCACACCTACTGCTGTATGGTGGTGTGAGAGGTCAGAAAACAAAAGTAGGAGGAAAATGATATCGTTTTCCTCCTACTTGATTTATATCAATAGTCAACTATTGTTGTCAATTGACTTGTTGTCCCATCATGTTATAGACTTTACCGTCACGTATGATAAGAATTTGACCATTGCGAAGAATCTTGTGTGTAGAATTTGTATTCAGTTGTATATTTTCTATATCAGTAGCTACACCAGATTTCCATATAGCATAAACAGTTCCTTCATAACCAATAGGCAGCACTGTGAGTGCAGAACCTGTACCGCTATTATTTTCATACCAACCAACGAATATATCACCATCTTTTACAGGAGTTGGAATGGTGTATGGTTCGCCTACGATAGCAGAAGGCAATGTCACCTCTCGCCATTCGGTTGTAGAGCCGGTGTTGCCACCGTGTGCTTGTTGGTATGCAGGTCCCCATGCCTCTGGCTTACCCGCGGTAGCGAAGTTCGCACTTGCAGGCCATGCGCTGTGCTCTGATTGCAAGAAGAATGCTGCCACAGCGTAGCGCCAAGCTCCGTCTGATGCTACTCCATCTAAGGTTAGAGTTGTTTGTACGGTCATGATATAATCACGGAGCCATGTCCACTCAGCTTTCTCGAATACAGAAACAAGTATTGCGTTGGTCAATTTGGCACATATGATACGGCATGCACATGGGTTATCTCCTGTGTTGTGAGGTTTGCCTTCACCTGCTTCGGTAATCTCAGCCAAGGTGCCTAGGGTGGTCAATCCTGCTGCGGTCTTGAAGCTTGTCCAGAGTTCTTCTTGAGTAGGTACATTCACGGTGTTACCAGGTATGGTCACTTCCTCCAATACCTTACCGCCGTTCAATACCCAAACTACTTGAGCATCATCCCAAATCGCATATACGGTACCGTCGTAGCCAACAGGCAGTACAGTCAGTTTGTCGCCTGCGCCAGCAGCGTTGTCATACCAGCCTTGGAAGGTAGCTCCATCTTTTACAGGGGTAGGGATGGTGTACGCATTGTCAGTGATCTTGCTTGGCAAGGTAATCTCCTCGAGTATGATCTTTGTTCCACCACCGTGTGCTGCTTCGTAGGTAGGTCCCCATACTGTAGCTTGACCCATGGTAGAGAAGTCCACATTGTAATCCGTATATGTGCCGCACATAAAGAATGCTGCCAAAGAGTAACGCCATTGGTTCTCCTCTTCTAGTGGTAATCCGCCATTGGTACTAGATGTTTGTAGGTAATCGCCCAACCATTTCCAGCCTGCAGAAGCGTCTTGTAATAGAATAGTAATGTCCACGCTAAAGTTGGCTTTACCATTGTACAAGAAGTTTGCAACATTGCCTTTAGCTACGCTGTAGCTTGCGGTGTTGATGCTGGTTTTGTAATAGGTGTTGTAGTCATTCATGAAGGTGGTGAATAATTCTTCATTAGTAGGTACTATGACAGAGCCATCGCTGACTAGTACCTCTTTGACTGCTTTACCACCATTGAGTTCCCATGTTACTTTGGCTTCACGCCAGATAGCATAGATAGTACCTTTGTATCCTACAGGCAGACTGGTCAATGCTGTGCCAGTACCATTGGCGTTGTCAAACCAGCCGAGGAATACATATCCAGTCTTCTGAGGTGTAGGCAATGTGTATGCTGTACCAGTGATTTCGCGTGGGAGTGTGGTAGATACTGTTCCACCGTTGAGCACCCATTTTACATCAGCAGGTGCGTCTTCTTCCCACATTGCGTAGAGTGTACCTTTCCATCCAGCAGGGATAGTGGTCAATGTTTCGCCTGTACCGTCTGCTTTGGTGTTCCATCCAAGGAATACATATCCTTCTTTGACAGGGGTAGGCAGGGTGTAGGTGCTAGTAACCTTGTATGGCAATGCAGCACTTGTACCCATTGCTATTTGATAAGCAGGTCCCCATTTCTCTGGTTTGCCGGCGTCGCTGAAGTTGGCAGTAGCCACTTTTTGGTTGCCAGTTACGGTACCATCGTTGCAGTTGAAGAATGCGTGTACATGCCAGCGCCAAGCACTCTCGCCGCTGATAGTACCTGCTACAGTCAAAATGTAGTCACCCAACCACTTGTAGTCGGACTTCTCATTGGTCATGATGTCTTCCATCTGTGCGTAGGCGAAGGAAGCCACTGCGGTGATGTCTTGTGTAGCGCGGTTGAGACCATAATAGGTATTGTAGTATGGCATGAACGCTGTCCACAGCTCCTCGTTGGTAGGTACTGTGCCACCTGGTACATAACCGCCATTGAGTTCCCATTTGATATCAGGATTTGCAGGATCCACATTTGGCTCTGTACCAGCACCCTTCTCCATGAAAATCTCTGGATAGATGGTCTTGTCAGCGGTTACAGTTACAGTTTGTACTACATCCTTATATCCACTTGCGTGTACATACAGAGTATATTTACCAGGAGCCAAGTTCTCAAACATAAATACACCATTGTAGTTATGATCTGTAGTGTAATAGTCTTGGTTCTTAAGCATACGCTTAACGTATGGATAGCAATTACATTTAATGACCTCTCCTTTATCATTACGCAATACAATCTTCGCACCATTGATAGGTTTATAAATATCATTGGATGAAGAGTGAGGAATATAGTATTTGTGGCTAAATTGTTCGGTTTTAGAGCGAACATATCCCATGATGTAACCTACTTTTTCGCCAGCTTTGCCGTAGTAATCCATGATACCGCGGAAGTAGCGCACACCCTCTTGGCGGCACCAGTCAGGGTTGAGTGCGCGGTGGCGTGCTGGGCTATAGGTGTGGAAGTAACCTTCGGACAAGAAACCAGGAATCTCATGCTTCAAGGCGCCCAAATAGCCATAGGTAGAAGTTGTGTTATAGAACGACAAGTCGCCTACGACATTAGGACTGCTTGGAGAATAGGAGGTGGTAAATTCAGGACCACCACCTGCCGATGGATTTTTTGGAGTTTTGTAGAAGATTTCATACAAACGTGCTACACATGCTTTAGCCATCTTATCACTATTTTTCACTTTAGGGGTACCAGTCTTACCACGATATAAAATCACAGGGTAGTTCGCAAAACTGCCGCTTGATCCATCTGGACCTGCGTTCGAGTGGATAGAGATATAGTAGTCTGCACCATAGTTGGTGGCCTCTGTACAAACTGTACTGAGGGCCTTGTTATATTCATTGGTTCCGCTACCACCAGATGCACGACGAGACATTTTGACAGCAAAACCTGCAGCTTTCAACTTCTCTTCCAAAGCAAAGGCTTTCCAAAGGTTAGTATTTGACTCGAAGAATCCTAATGTGTCACCAGCAGCATAATTGATTGTTGCCATAGGACGACAGTTAGGTCCCCAACTTCCGTGACCAGGGTTGATATATACTTTGGTTGCGTTAGCGGTCATTGCCAAGCAGCACAATGCAAATATGGATAAAAATAAACGTTTCATGACTGTATAGTATTATGATTTATTTCACTTTCATTAAATAGACATTACCTCCAGCGGTAGAGAACGCAATTTGTCCATTAGCAGCATAAGGATAGATGGCCATCATTTCTTTATTTACGAGGATTTGCTTTTGTCCCTGCAAGTTATATGCTACAATCGCAGATGCAGTGAGGTATGTACCATCATCTTCATCATGCATACCAATAATGGTGTTATTATCATACCATTGTGGTGCACGGCAATGATCTGCAATATATTGTACATTGCCACCTTTTAAATCACAAACATAACAACCTCTACCAGAAACGTAATAGAGAATCTTTTGCCCATCAGGTGAAATACTTGCCCAGTTGTATGCTTCGTTTGTTCCGTTAGGAGCTAAAACGATATTTTTTCCGTTATGCACAAGAATCATATGCAAATCCTCGTTGATGGTTACACTATTTGCACCATTAGCATGTACGAGCTGATTTAAGTTGCGTTGATTTTTTGCTACGATTGCTTTCTTTTTATCACTCATATCGTACTTAACAATATTGTGCTTTATTAGTTGATTTGCATCCATATATCCCTCTCGATATACGATACTTTGTCCATCCTCGCTAATCTTTACAGACCAGCCAGCACCACTCGCTTCAGAAATAGTATTGATAACACCCGTTGCGAGATCATAACGAAGTAATCCGTTATTCACATCATTTGTCAGCAATAGGTAATCACCTTTCGGACTGAAACCTGCTACTTTAAGTTCTTCGCCTGAAGGCGTGCGTAATTGTTGCGTTGAAACCACTTCCAGTAGCTGAGCACTTGTTAGCATACTGATAGCGCATGCTGCGCAAAGAAGAATTGTTTTTGTCATGATAATTAATTATTTTAGTTGATTCAATTATTATAGAGTTATAGTCACACACTATGTGTGAAAACGTAACCGCCTACAAAGTTATAACTTTTTTTTGAAACCTGCAAACGTTTTCGAAAAAAATAGAGCAACTGCGTCAAAATTTCTCAAATTATTCTATCTTACAATCAAAAGGACCGCCCATTAAAGGCGATCCCATTGATTATTTATAGGGTAATTTATGTTTACTTCAATAAGTATTTATTACCGTTTTGGATCACGATACCGCGATAACTCTTATCTACTTGGCGACCAAGTACATCGTACATAGGAGCATTGAGATCCAAAGTAGCTTCGGTTGCGATATTCTCTACACCAGTAGTTTTGTTGCCAACCACTACGGTGAGGGCCTTCT
>CAMEKM010000058.1 GCA_945921355.1 uncultured Bacteroidales bacterium | reverse complement strand
TGTAGTACCTTTGCAGCGAAAACAATAAATTTTCATAGTTAAGGTTTAGGTTTAATGGCAACGAGAGGCTGGGAAGTTTCTCGTTGTTTCTTAAACAATCGCAAAAAATGGAAGGTTTTGTTTTCATTATTTTTTTGCATCAATATGAACGAATTGGATAAAAAACAAGAAAATCCATTGCTCATAGATTTGAGCGATGTGGATGAGGCTCGCAAAGCATTTATTGCGAGTGAGATTTTTAATCGTAAATACTAATAACAGATATGGCAACAACTTACATGACCGCAGAAGGTCTTCAAAAACTGAAAGAAGAACTCCAATACTTGGAGACAGTAGAGCGTCCACGCGTGATTGCAGCAATAGCAGAGGCACGCGAAAAGGGCGACTTGAGCGAGAACGCAGAATATGATGCAGCAAAAGAAGAACAAGGCATTTTGGAAAGCAAGATTGCGATGATAAAAAGCAAGATTGTGGACGCTCGAATCATTGATGAAACAGATATCAATACTGATGAGGTGCAAATACTGACCAAAGTGCGTGTGCTGAACATGAAAACAAACCAAGAGAAAGTCTATCAATTGGTTACGGAGGGCGAGGCAAACATCCTTGAGGGCAAAATAGCTACAACCACTCCGATTGCGAAAGGCTTGCTCGGCAAGAAAGTGGGTGATATCGCTGAAGTGGTAGTGCCTGCGGGTAAGATGCAATTTAAGATACTGGAAATCAGCATTTAAGGCAGGTGACAGTTGATAGTTGACAGTTGACAATTAACAGTTGATATTATGACTATTTTTTCGAAGATCATTAACGGCGAGATTCCAAGCTACAAAGTGGCAGAGAATGACAAGTTCTATGCCTTCTTAGATATCAATCCATTGCAAAAAGGGCATACATTAGTGGTGCCCAAGTTGGCAGAGCCAGAAGCAGACTATATCTTTGATTTAGAGGATGATATGCTGAGTGAGATGTTAGTGTTTGCAAAGCAAGTAGCTCGAGGAATTAAAGGAGCCGTGGAATGTAAACGCGTGGGCGTGGCCGTGATAGGATTGGAGGTACCACACGTGCATATGCACCTGATACCGATTAGTAAGGAAGGAGATATGTCGTTTGCAAATAAGAAAATGACATTGCCTTCGGAGGAAATGGCGGAGATAGCCAATTCGATTGCAGAAGCAATGGGATGTTGAGAACAAAAAATGACTGCGTACGGCAGTCATTTTTTGTGTTAAATTACTTACGCAACCATGTTTGGCTTCTTCCGAGAAGTCCAGCCTTGTCAAGTGAGCCTCGGAGAATGAGTTTGCCATCTTTGAGATAGACCTTGGCATAGTAAAATTTACCATTGTCAGGGTCGAGCACCTTACCTCCACGCAATTCACCATCTTTGAGCTGCATATCGCGGATAATCGTCAGTCCAACAACTGGTTTGTTGTGGTCTTCGCCAGTACATTCTGTGCAGACAGCAGTTTCGCCATTTTCTTCGAGCAGTTGAATGATTGTGCCGTAGTATTTACCATTGTCTGCTTGGTGAATACGTACAACAGACTTGTGCTCTCCAGTTGCATCATCAACAGTTATCCACTCGCCCAAGATTGGTGTTTGAGCGAAAAGAGTAACCGTAAAAAGGAGGGTTACTGCAAAAAATAGAGTTCTTTTCATTGTTTAATAGAATATGGTTTGTTATAAATTCGCGACAAAATTATAAAAAAATGGTCGAATATACCAAATCTATGGTAAAATATTTTGATATTTGCACAAAAAACACTAACTTTGCAGGTTTTTAATCATCAAATATAGCAATGAAATTGGTATTTGCATCAAATAATAAACACAAATTATCTGAAGTTCGTCAGATTCTTCCTGAGCAAGTAGAAGTGGTTAGTCTGAAGGACGTTGGCTTTGTGCAAGAGATTGAAGAGACGGGGGCTACTTTGGAGGAAAATTCGTTGCTAAAGGCCAATGCGGTATGGGAATGGTTGGAAAAAAATAGGCTGCTCGGCTCGGTAGATGGCGTATTTGCAGATGATACGGGTTTGGAGATTGCGGCATTAGGCGATGCTCCTGGAGTACGTACTGCTCGTTGGGCGGGCGATGAGGCATGTGATGAGAATAATAGACAAAAAGCGTTGCGAGAGTTGATGGGTAAAGAAGATAGAAGTGCGCGCTTTAGAACCGTTGTTTCGTTGATAGTGCAAGGAAAAACGCAACAAGTGGAAGGTGTAGTGAATGGTAGGATTGCGTTGCAGGAAGAAGGCAATGGCGGATTTGGATATGACCCCGTTTTTGTTCCAGAGGGCTATGAGAAAACATTTGCGAGTTTGCCAACAGAAGTAAAAAATGCGATTAGTCATCGTGGACGAGCGATGGAGAAATTATGCGAAATTCTGAAAATAGAAAATAATATATGAGTATGAAGAAATACATATTAGGTTTGTTATTGATGCTGATGACTTTGCCGATGGTTGGAATGAAGAGCCACTGGCAGACACACTTTGCATACAATAGCGTAGAAGTGATAGCAAATTGTTCACAGGAGATTTATGCTCTTGCCAATGGTGCTATATTTTCCGTCAATAAAACGACAGAAGCGGTGACGCTATACAACAATAAATCAGGATTGCATGGTACAAGTGTGTGCTTCTTGATGTATGATGAGGAGCGCGAACAATTGTTGATTATGTATTCTGACGGAAAAATGGATATACAATATAATGGTACAATGCATTATATATCAGACCTGTATAACAAGCGCATGACATCGTCCAAGAAATGTAATAATATTACTATTCATGATAAGTTTGCTTACTTATCAATGGATTTTGGTATACTTGTTTTTGACTTGGAGAAGCATGAGTTTAAAGAGACATACTACATTGGAGAAGAAGCCAGTGAAGTGCAGGTGACCGATGTGATGTTCTATGGAGATAGTATTTATGCTCAAACCAAAAATAAGAATTATGCTGCATGCATACATGACAATGTAGTTGATTTTCATTTCTGGAAAGTGTGTACTGCCTTGCCTCGTCCATTTGACACCAAAAAGGGAAAAGAATACACTATGCAAGATGGTGATGTGTGGAAAGTAGCAGGTGAGAAGGGTATTTTTCGGAAATTCATAACGGGCGAAGAGACATATTATTTGCCAGACGGTCCACAAGTAAATACTCCCTACAATATGACATTCGATCGAGGTAGGTTGTATGTTGTTCCTGGAGGAAGATGGGCTAGTCAAAATAATGCAGCGGGACACATTATGATTTACGAAAATGGAGAATGGCTAAACATAACTAGTAAACAAATACAGGGTATAACGGGTAAAAAAGCGTTGGATTTTATGAATGTTACAGTTGACCCAGAAGACCACGAACATTTTTTTGTAACAAGTTATGGTACAGGGCTATATGAATTCAAAAATGATGTTTTAATCAACCACTACACACCAAGCAATAGCATTCTAGGTTCTGCCGCGCCCAACAATCCAGATCGTTACACACGAACGAGTTATGCAGCATATGACAACGATGGTATGTTATGGATGCTTGTTGCTGGTGATGTTGACACCACAATAGTCGCATTTCTTCCAAATGGCACACAACGGGGAATAAATTTATTTTCAAATAATTCTCGTTTTATTATTCATACTCCAGGGGGACTTATAGTCGACAAAAACAACCCGAGCAGAAAATGGATTTTATCGTGCCGTGCTATTCCAGCTGTTGCCATGATAGATGATGGCGGAACTCCTTTTAGTCAAGATGATGATCAATTTAAAGTACAAGGAGAATTTTATGATCAAGATGGTCAAGTCATTGTGCCAGAATTTTATTATGGAATGGCTCAAGCTCCCAATGGAGATATGTGGATAGGAACTTCATGTGGTCCGATTATTATACCGCACACAATAGATTTCATGACCTCAACTCAATGCCAAAGATTACGGATACCTATGGCAGATGGAAATTATCTATTGGAAATGGAGAGGGTTAATGCTTTTGCATTTGACAATAAGAATCAAATATGGATAGGAACAGCACAGTCTGGTATTTATGTGCTAAACGAGAATGCAACAGAGATTATAGCACATTATACCAATGATAATACTGTAATGCCATCTAACACCGTGATTTCATTGGCTTTTGATGATTACACAAATTGTATGTATATAGGAACAGGTGAAGGATTGGTCTCTTATAAATTATCGGCAGACACCGCACTCAACTCTGGTATTATAGATGAAGACATCACTTATGGCACAATGTACCAATGGAAATCACATTTGGCATTTTCAGAGATTAATCAAGTTGAGAATTTGGGTGGGCATATTTATGGATTGTCTAATCATTCTTTATTTTCTATAAATAAACGAACAGAAGAAATAGAGTACTACACTAAAGCTACAGGATTAAGTAGTTCAATTATTGATCACATCGCGGTAAACAAAGCAACTAACAATATGTTGATTACCTATCAAAATGGGCATTTAGATATTATGAATAGAGAGGGTAATGTTTATAATGTTTCTGATTTGTTCCTTAAATCAATGAGCTTGTCTAAGCAAGTTCATGATATTTGTATGTATGGCTCTAAGGCATACTTGGCTATGAGTTTTGGAATTATAGCTTTAGATATGAAACGGCAGGAAATAGAGGATACATACTATATTGGCGAGCAATCAACAGAAGTCGATGTGGCATATATAACTATTTTAGGTGATAGCATATATGCGGCTTCGAATACTGCACTTTACTCGGCACACCTAAATGACAATCTTGTGGATTACGCTTATTGGAAAAAACAATCGCTTCCATCTGGAAAAGATTTACAAGGAATGAGAACACATGAGAATACACTATGCGTAATCAAAGATAATGCATTATGGTCACTCAACAAAGGTATATGGAAAAAGCACAATTCCAAATTTAAACTAAGAGGTCTCTGCAAAACAGATAACCATTTGTTCACACTTATCAATCAAGATGGTATAGCAGAAGTACAAAATGATTTTACAACGCCAATCTACATATCATATGGATATATTAATGATATTGCGGAGGACAATGGTTCTTTTTGGACTGGAACAAGAGACAATGGAGTGGTGCATCATAATGAATATAATACGGAATACCACCCTGAGGGACCACTGAACAACAATTCATACAAATTAAAAATCTTTGGAAATCGATTATACATGCTACCTGGAGGACGATGGGCATCACAATATAATCGTCCAGCAGAAATTATGATTTTAGAAAACAACCAATGGATGAACATTAAGAATGGTGTGCTGACAAAAAAAGCTGCGCATGCTCTCTATGATGCAATGAACGTAGCACAGGATCCTATTGATCCAAGCCACTATTTTATCACTACATATGGAACAGGTATGCTAGAAATGAAAGATACTAATGTAGTAAAACTACATCTCGCATCTAATAGCAAACTTCATTCTGCTGTATCAACTAATCCTGATTTTTATACTCGAACCGACGGAATAATGTTTGATGAGCAAAATAATTTATGGATAATTAATGCCGGAGAAATTGATGGGAATATACACGTAATATCAACGAATGGCAAATGGATATCATTTAATTTAAAGTATAACGATGAGCCCATTCGCTTACATACCCCAGGTGACTTAATTATGGACAAACGAAATACACAGTGGAAATGGATTTCAATTGCAAGAGCTGGAACTGGACTGATTCTATTACAGGACAATGGCACTCCAGACAATCCCAATGATGACAAAGTAACATACAGAAACACATGGATAGATCAAAACTCAAGAAATATAGCACCCGAAAACATCTACTCCATTGCACAAGATCACGACAACACACTCTGGGTAGGAACAAATTCTGGTCTCTTCACTATTCCTGCGAATATTGATTATACATCTTCTAACCAATGTGAGCGAATTGTGATACCGAGAAACGATGGATCTGGATTAGGAGATTATTTGTTGGACGGAGAGCAGATCAATTGTATTGCTATTGATGGTGCAAATCGTAAATGGATTGGGACTGCTTCTTCTGGAGTGTTCTTAATCCAAATCACAACGAATGAAAGTGGAGGCAAGGATCTTGAAACCGTCGCGCATTTTACGTCTGAAAACTCACTCATGCCAAGCGACAACGTATTATCAATCGCTATTAATGAACAAAACGGTGAAGTATTTATCGGTACAGCAGCTGGTCTTGTTTCTTATATGAGCGATGCAGTAGAACCAGAAGAGGATTTTAACAAGTTATACGCATATCCGAACCCTGTACATCCCACATACAGAGGATATATTACAATCAAAGGTTTGATGGCAGATACAGAAGTGCGCATCATAGATGCGAGTGGGAATTTAGTGAAAACTCTAAAAGGTTTCGGAGGAGAAGTTGTCTGGGATGGAACAAATCAATCAGGAAATCATGTAGCTTCTGGAGTATATACCGCACTCTGCAACACCACAAATGGACAAGCCCACGGAAGTATAAAAATACTTATTATGAACTAATCACTTTATCTGAGGATATTTATAGCATTTTTATCCTCACCCTTAGTCGATACTTTACTAAATATACATAAAGCCCAAATAAATACTGCTAAAAAACAATAATATAACACCCATATACGATAGTGCTGGTTTTCGTAATACTTATCGTGCTTATCCAAAGCCGTTAAAACACTGTAAATAACGCTAAACTACGTACAGAGTATACCTATTCAATATCCCTCAAATTGTCAAATGCTCTACCCTCGTATCAAATTCATAAACTCCTCTCGTGTTTCCGCTCTGTTGAATGCTCCAGTAAAATCACTCGTCGTGGTAACGGCATGTGGTTTTTGCACGCCACGCATCTGCATACACAAATGCTCTGCTTCAATCACCACCATCACTCCTAACGGATTAAGTGTTTGCTGAATACAATCTTTTATCTGTGTTGTCATGCGTTCTTGAACCTGCAAACGACGAGCGAACACATCCACCACACGAGCTATCTTGCTCAATCCCGTAATCTTACCATTTGGAATATACGCCACATGGGCTCTGCCGAAAAATGGCAATAAATGATGCTCGCACAAAGAATAAAAAGGGATGTCCTTGACAACCACCATTTGGCGATAATCTTCTTCAAACAATGCGCCACGCAAAATATCTTCAGCGTCTTGTTGATAGCCTTGTGTCAAAAATTGCATAGCCTCACCTACGCGAGTCGGTGTCTTTTTCAGACCTTCACGTGCAGAATCTTCCCCAATCAATCGAAGTAGCGCTTCTACATGATGGGCAATCTGTTGAGTTTTGTCATCCGTAGGTACAAATGGAGGTGTCATATTTCTCAATTAACGATTATTATTTTATCAGGTACAATATATGCACTACTCTGAAGTTCTGGAAATTGTACAATCAATTCGTTTTTATACGCTACCGCCTCTTCACGTGTCAAGAAGTCACCCACGCGCACTTTCCAAAATGGAGGTTCTGATATGGTGTAAACCGTCTTACTCAATACTTTTTCCAATTCTTGTTGCAACATAAGTGACTCATTCTTAGCTATTTGTTGTTGGTTGGATGAATATACTTGCACCCTAAAACCATCTACTTCCACTTTGCCGCGTTGTATCCCCATTTGTTTATCTATCATCAGTTGCCGAATGGTAGAATCCTGATGGACAATCGCATTTTCCATCACATCGGTTAACAACACCACTTGCAAAGTATCTTCGACCACAACACTATTGTCCACAAAAGTAGAATCCACGGCCATCTCTTGCGAAAAACAAGACAAGCCTATACACCACAACAATACAACTGCCAAACCTCTCATACGCATTTCAATTTAATACCTAAATGAACTACCTCCTACAAACTCACGCAAGAACGATGTTGGTGGAATTTCACGCTCAGGAATTGATTCAAAATAACTCAAATATTTCAGCAAGCGATGTGCTGTCGTGTATTCATCACAATATTTGGGTACCTCATCCAATATCGGCTCTGCGTGACGTTTCAATACGGCCAATTCAAATAGTAGCGCCGAATTAAACATCACGTCCGCTTCTTCTTGGAATGGCGAAATCCAGCGATCCTCTCCACGCTGTACACTATCTAATCGAGCAATCGTTTCCATCGCAGAGTATCCACGATAACGATAATCACGAACTATGCGACGAATCAAGCGTACATCGCTCGTTGGTATCCAATTGTGATTATCCAAATTCACTGTGGTTAAGGAACTTACGTAAATCTTAAACGTCATCTCGCGTGGAATATCTGGAATCAATTTGGGGTTCAAAGCATGTAGTCCTTCCAATATCACCACCGTATCTTTCTCCAAGCTCAAAGTGTCGCCTCGATATTCACGTTTTCCCGTTTCAAAATTATAGAACGGTAACTTCACGGTCTGACCATCAAGCAAATCTGCTAATTGCTTGCGGAACAATGGCAAGTCAATAGTTTCTAAATGCTCAAAATCCCATTCGCCATTTTCATCGCGTGGAGTATCTTCACGATTAACAAAATAATTGTCCATTGAAATAACAACAGGGCGTATCCCGTTGACCATCAGTTGGATAGTTAATCGTTTTGAAAAGGTTGTTTTGCCTGATGAACTAGGACCTGATATCAAGACAAATCTCGGTACACCACTCTCACGATGTGCGATCTGGTCTGCAATCTGGGCAACTTTCTTCTCATGCAATGCTTCCGATAACTTAATCATCTCAAAGCTCTTTTGGTTTTTGCAAGCCTTATTAAATTCACCCACATTGCTGATATGCAATAATTTATTCCATTCTACATACTCTTTGAATATCCCAAAACGCTTATCTTGCACACAACGTTCCTCCAATTTATTCGGATTGCGACGACAAGGAATACGCAACAAAATGTTTCCATGATATTGTTCAACATCAAATAAGTGAATATATCCCGTCGAAGGCATCAGCGCGCCAGTGTAATAGTCGATATAATCTCCCATGCGATAGTAACGACAATAAGGATTACCAAGCGTCTCAAATAGTGTAGTTTCACCCTCTTGGCGTTCTCCAAACAAGCGAATCACCTCTTTCGTTTGCTTTTCTTCAGTAATTATCGGACGATCTTCTGCGATAATTTGTTGCATACGCTCTTTCAGCAATGCCACCACCTCAGGAGTTATTTCTTTTGCCACTTCACGCGATTCACGAATGGTGCAATAAAATCCACGGCTTATTGGGTGTTCAATACGCAAGTCACAATTAGGCCACAATTCTCTCACTGCACAAGCCATCACCATACTCAAAGTACGAACATAACAACGCTTGCCACTTTCACTGGTTGCGTCAAGAAACTCAATGTCTTTGGGCTTATAAATCAAAAAGTTTAAATTCTGTACTTTGTAATTGACTCGCGCAGCTATCACGGGAAATGGCATATCCAATGCGAGTTGGTCATACAGTTCTTTTAGAGATGTCCCACGAGGAATTTCAACATATTCCTTCGTATTTTTACAGTAGATAGTAATTGTATTTTGCATATTTCCTCCTTTTGCTTTTTACCAGTTGTATCCTAAGTGTGGAAATTTGCCTGCAAAGTTACAAAATTATTTGTAATCGCACAAACATTTCGTCATTTTTTCATGGATTTGTTCTTTATTTCCTCATTTCTTCGCTCTCTTGTCTCTCCTTTTCCTCTTCTTGTTCTTTGCCTTTTCCTTGCCATGTCTTTGCCATTTTCTTGCTTTCCCTTTGTATTTTCCCTTTCTTTCCGCTGTCAATTACGTGAAGGAGTGCGACGGAACGCACTCCGAGTATTGCGCCCGAAGAGTCCCCACTCTGAGGATGAAGCGCAATACATAGAATGGCGCGACCCTTGCGGTCACGCAGCCGTATGGCTACAGGGTAGTACCGTACAGGGTAGGTACGACCGCCCATATTCGTAGTATCGACACATTTTTTTATGTGGAAGTAAGGGCTAACCTTAATCTTTCCTTTATCAATTACGTATGATATACATAACATATACGTATCATATACGAAAGATATACGTAAGATATAGCAGTCTTTAACGAGGGAAAATGCCATTGACTAAACCTGAAAAAGGTTGACTCGATTACTGATATATAATCTTAAAAAACGT
>CAMEKM010000057.1 GCA_945921355.1 uncultured Bacteroidales bacterium | reverse complement strand
TGATTGAACGTATGGGATGTTATTACAAAGGGTGCTAACCGATTTTTTGAAAATACTGCGAGCGAACTGGAGTATGTCCAGCATTTCGCGAACGTAATTTCGAGGTGTGCGAGCCCTTTTAAGGGCGAGGTGATGTGACCCCAAAAAGTTGGACAGATTATTAAAATTGATATTTAGATCGATATTCCATTGGACTCATACCCAATCGCAATTTTATTCGATCTTTATTGTAATAGATAATATATTCCTTTAGTTGTCTTTTAAAATCGGCTATGCTATCAAACTGATTGGTATATAGTAACTCTTTCTTCATAAGCCCAAAAAGTTTTCCATCATGGCATTATCTAAACAATTACCTTTTCGAGACATACTTTGAGTTATATGATGTCTTTTCAATAAGTCTTGATATGTTCTATGTTGATAGTGCCACCCTTGATCGGAATGCAATATAAGTTGCTCTGTATCTGGATATTTTTGGCAAGCACGCTTTAGCATTGTAGTTACCATTTTTAGGTTTGGGCTATCAGATATGCAGTAGCTTATTATCTCACCATTCCACATGTCTAAAATGGGTGATAAATAACATTTCTTGCCTTTAATATCTACCTGCGTAACGTCGGTACTCCATTTTTGGTTGGGTTTTTCTGCGAAAAACTGTCTGTCTAATATATTGGGAGCTACTTTTCCAACATTACCCTTATAAGAACGATAATGGACACGACGTTGTTTTGCTTTTAAACCTTCTTCCTGCATTAGACGGGCAACCACTTTTTTGTTGATAACTTCTCCGTTGGCACGCAGCGTTAACCACACACGTCGATAACCATATCGCTCTTTATGTTGACTAAAGATGTGGTGTATTTGCTTACGAGTGGTATAGTATTTATCAGGTCGATCCTTGACGTGATAATAGTATGTGGCACGTTTCATCCCACTAACCTGAAGCAAAGCTTCAAGGCTATACTCAGGCCTTAATGATTGGATGATAAATGCTTGCTCTTTGGAGAAAGAGATGCTTTTTCTGTCATTAAGGCCCTCAATTTTTTTAAGTAGGCATTCTCAGCGCGGAGTAACTCATTCTCACGTTGGAGTTTCTCCAGTTCTGTCATAGGTTCTTTCTTCTTTGGGCGTCCCATAGGAGTATGCTTTATGCCGTGATTTTTACCGTATTTCCTTCCGTACTTAACTTCTTTTAAAGCATCATAACCTTTTCTACGTACTACACTAACCCAACCATGTAAAGTAGAGCGTGAGACATGATACTTTACACCAACAACGTGCAAAGGTACATGATTTTTTTCTATTTCACAAACTATCTGACATTTTTCTTCAAAATTATACCTACAATTGTATGGTAATCGCTGTAATCCAACTATTCCTTCATTCTTAAATAGTTCACACCACACAGCTATAACATTTCTTGAAAATCCTAAAATCTTAGCAATTCTAGTGGGCGGTACACCACGATTATACATTTTAATTGCCTTTAATTTCTCTTCTAATGAATGCTCCATAAGCGACACTTAGTTTTGTGTCTAACTTTTGGGGGGCACTTCAGTTCGCCAAGCGAACGAGGTCGGTGCCCTCGACGTTACGATTTTTTTGCGACATATACAAATTTATTTGTACTTTCTCTGCGCTTTAACACATTTTTAATAAAATCTGTCAACCTTACTTTTCAAATTCTTCTTTCTCAACTCATAACTCATAACTTATAATCCCCTTGTCTTTCCGCTGTCAATTACATACCATATACGTAGGATATACGTAACATATACGTAAGATACACGTAGGATAATCGGGTTGTTAACCTGAGAATCCCCTATCTCCCTCCTATCTTCATCTTGTTTTCCCCCTGCCTTTTACCTATTTCTTTCCGCTTTCTATCTCGAAACCACTCCGATACCATTTCGTTACCACTCCATTGCCATCCAGTACTTTCCCCATACTTTACTGCCTGTCAAATGCTCGGCGATATCCCACCGAGTAATATTCTTCTATTGCCTCGACATGTTGTCGAGTATTCTATGCAATCTTTGTTCATTAGCCCCGAATCGTATTCGGGTATTCACGCCTCTAAACCCTAAACAGTAGGCGCCTTGCGCCGTTCTCTAAACAAGACTTACCCTTAAAACTTTTAAAACTTCTAAAACTTTTTTACTCAAAATTTGCACACCTGCAAATTTTTCACTACCTTTGCAACCGCAAACCAAAAGTTTGCAGACATAGTTATAAAAAGCGTTTGCTTTATTTGAGGATTCTTTCAAACTTGGACACTTTGAAATAACACTCCTGAGAATAATGCGAAACGCTCACGTCTATACGTGGGCTTTTCTGCATATATTGGAGTGTTATGGGAGTCCAAGCCCGAAAGAACCAATAGCAGTTGGCTCACGTTTTTGTATCTATATATGAGCAGTAAAAACAAAATGAATATTAACTTTCTAAATTAAACAATTATGAGAAAACTTTTCTTCCTTTTCGTAACCCTCGTGGCAACCACCACCCTCTGTGCACAATCCTTCCAAGTAGGTGATTTGTACTACCGCATCACCAGCAGTTCCGTACCTTATACTGTAGAGGTAAGTGATGCTGCATCATCTATCACCACAGCCACTATCCCCTCAACCGTCACCTACAACGCTACTACCTACAGCGTAACGAGCATTGGATCTTGGGCTTTCTCTTCTTGCTCCTCCCTCACCTCTATCACCATTCCTAACAGCGTAACGAGCATTGGATGGCAGGCTTTCTATGGTTGCTCCTCCCTCACCTCTATCACTATCCCCAACAGCGTAACGAGTATTGGAGATCACACTTTCACGTGCTGCGTCTCCCTCACCTCTGTCACCATCCCCAACAGCGTAACGAGCATTGGAGATGAGGCTTTCTATGGTTGCGAATCCCTCACTTCAATCATCATCCCCAACAGCGTAACGAGCATTGGAGGGGGTGCTTTCGGTGATTGCTCCTCCCTTACCTCTATCACCATCCCTAACAGCGTAACGAACATTGAAGGTGGTGCTTTCTATTATTGCAGTTCCCTCACCTCCATCACCATCCCTAACAGCGTGACCAGCATTGGAGAGGATGCTTTCAACAGCTGCTCCTCCCTCACCTCCATCACCATCCCTAATAGCGTAACGAGCATTGGAAAAGAGGCTTTCCGTAGTTGCTCTTCCCTCACCTCTATCACCATCCCTAACAGCGTAACGAGCATTGGATATTGGGCTTTCTCTGGTTGCTCCTCCCTCACCTCTATTACAGTAGAAAAAGGAAATTCCATCTACGATAGTCGTGAGAATTGCAACGCAGTTATTGAAACCGCTACCAACACCCTTATTGCAGGTTGTCAAAACACGATTATCCCCAATAACGTAACGATCATTGAAGATGAAGCTTTCTACGGTTGCTCTTCTTTGACCTCTATTACCATCCCCAACAGCGTAACGAGCATTGGACAATATGCTTTCTATGATTGCTCCTCCCTTACCTCTATCACCATCCCCAATAGCGTAACGAGTATTGTTCTTGGGGCTTTCTGTTATTGCTTCTCCCTCACCTCTGTCACTATTGGTAATAGCGTAACGAGCATTGGAGAGGATGCTTTCTGGGGATGCTCCTCCCTCACCTCCATCACCATCCCTAATAGCGTAACGAGCATTGGAAAAGAGGCTTTCCGTAGTTGCTCTTCCCTCACCTCTATCACCATCCCTAACAGCGTAACGAGCATTGGATATTGGGCTTTCTCTGGTTGCTCCTCCCTCACTACAGTAATCTGCAAAGCAATCGAAGTACCGGAATTAGTATCAAGTGTATTCAAAAATGTGCCTCTATCCAACTCCACACTTTATGTCCCAGCTGAATCGTTAGATGACTACAAAGCAGCAGACCAATGGAAAGACTTTGGCACAATCTTGCCATTGGATAATACCCCAACGGTATTAGAAAACATCCAAATACCAAATGGCAATGTACAAAAGTTCCTCCATAACGGTCGATTGGTGATTCTCTGCGACGGCAAAACCTATACCATCATGGGACAAAAATTGTAAATAATTATTGCCTAAAAGGTGGTACATATACCACCAAATTGAGCAAAAAAAAATACAATTACCCTCAAAAGGTGGCAACCCAGCCACCTTTTGGCATTATTTTACCCAAATATTTGCATATATCAATAAAAAACACTACCTTTGTCGCCCAAATGGTGGTAAGCTTACCACTAAATTTGGTGGTAAATGAACAAAATAGATATTTTGCCACCTAAACGAACAAAGATGATAATATGAAACACCAAGCATTAGACAAAGCACTTGAACAATGGCAATCTATACAACCATTGTCGGAGAATGACCGTGAGCGCGTGAGCCGTCGATTTACTGTTGACTTCAACTACAATAGTAATCATATTGAAGGGAATACACTCACTTATGGGCAGACCGAATTGTTGTTGCTTTTTGGTAAGGTCGTGGGTGAAGCCAACTTTAGAGATTGCGAAGAAATGAAAGCAAGCAATGTGGGGTTGCAAATGATGTTGGTAGAGTCATCCGAACTGCAACAACCGCTTACGCAAAACTTCATCCGTACACTTCATCGCACACTTTTGCGCGAGGATTATACGGTCTATCGCAATTTGCCTGGTGGCGTACAAACCAGTTATGTCATTCACGCTGGGCAATACAAAACACGTCCCAATAGTGTCATCACTCGCTATGGGGACCGCTTCGAGTATGCATCGCCCGAGGAAACGCCTGCACTGATGACTGACCTTGTGGATTGGTATAATCAAGCCGAAAAAGATGGTAAACTATCGCCTGTAGAGTTGGCGATATTGTTCCACTATCGTTATATACGTATTCACCCATTTGAGGATGGAAATGGTCGTATAGCGCGTTTGATGGTTAACTACATTCTTGCACGACATGGTTATCCAATGATTGTGGTGCGCAGTCGATTAAAACATTTGTATTTGGAGGCATTACACAAAGCAGATCTAATAGTCGGTCCTACTCCTGCAGACGGAGCACACGCTTCGTTAAAAGATATTCGTCCATTTTATAAATATATGGCTAATCTTGTTGCACAAGAGGTAACGAATGATGTGCTGTTTGTGCACGAAAAAGATGCAAATGTATGGTGGTATGATGGTGAACGAATTGCTTTCCGAACACCAACCTATAGCAATATTTTGCGCGAATTGCGCATAGAACCTAAAGCTACCTTTGCCTACCTTCAAGAAGAGTTAGGGGTTAATCGTTCTGCTTTGCAAAAGATGTTGCATTCAATGCAAGATAAAGGTTATATAGACCGCGATGCAGACGGCTCTTGGCGCGTATTTATCACTCCATCTATCTAATTTGACCTGTCCGACTAATTATGCCTAAAAGGTGGTACGCGTACCACCAAATCAAGCAAAAAAACACACAATTACCCTCAAAAGGTGGCAACCCAGCCACCTTTTTGACACTATTTTATACAAATACTTGCATATATCAATAAAAAGCAGTACCTTTGCACCGCAAATTGCATAATGCAAATTGCATAATTTTATAATATATTTATTATGAAAGAGTTATCTAATCCTTTTTTGGTATATGGCTATGACAGCCCTCGCTATTTTTGCGACCGAGAAGTAGAAACACAAGAACTATTAGAGGCAATACAAAATGGAAGGAACGTCAGTTTGATTAGTCCGCGCAGAATGGGGAAAACGGGTTTAATTCACAATCTGTTTTATCATTTGCAAACACAAAACGCTGACATTGCATGTATCTATATTGATATTTACGCCACCAAAAGTTTAGCAGATTTTGTGCGTCAATTAGCACGCGAAATCATAGGCAAGTTTGATTCGCCTCTACAACAAATGGGCAATAATATCAGCCATCTCCTGCGAGGATTAAAACTGACCATGGAGTTTGACCCTATTACCAATAATCCGCAATGGAGTGTTGGATTTCAGCCACAAGAATCGGAGCAAACCTTAGACACTATCTTTCAATATGTCAAAGACTTAGATAAGAATCTTGTCATTGCCATTGATGAGTTTCAACAGATAAATGAATACCAAGAAAAGAATGTAGAAGCCCTTTTGCGTACATACGTGCAAAACCTCCATAATGTGCGGTTTATCTTTTCGGGCAGCAAACAGCACCTGATGATGCAAATGTTTGATTCGCCAAAACATCCATTCTACTCCAGCACCCAACGCCTGCATTTGCGACCAATAGATGAACACATATATTATCTATTTGTGCTACAGCACCTGCAAACCAAAAACTTGACCATATCAGAAGACTTGTTCCATACCATCTACACCACAGTAGATGGGGTAACATGGTACGTACAATCTATTCTCAATAAGTTGTACGGGCTTTATAATGACCAACAACTCACAGAAGATGATTTTCGCCAATGCCTGCAAGCAATAGTATCTTCGCGTGCGGATGATTATAATCGACTGTATCAATTATTGACCTCTAATCAAGCCACACTGCTCACTGCCATCGCTAAAGAACATAGCGTACAATCGCCTACAGCAGGTGGATTTATGCAAAAATACCACTTGAAAGCAGTTGGTAGTGTGCAACGAGCCATACAATACTTGTCGGAAAACGAATATATTTATCCTACAGAGAAAGGATATATTGTATATGATCGTTTCTTAGCATTTTGGCTGAGAAGAAAATAAATTAGTATCTTTCCCCACAACACCACTTCCCCATGCTACTCGCGTTCCTCTTTTCCATTCTAACAGCCACATACTCACTCTCTTCCACCACTTCCGTCGAAGCGAGTGGCATACTGCCCGAAGGCGCAACCCACACCTACGAACGTAGTGCCACCACGGGACAAAAAGGGCAGATGACCGCAGGCAACTCCACACGTCTCTATCTGACAGGTTGGGAGGGCTGCACCATACGTACCGTCACACTCTCCATGCGTTCCAACAAGTCTGCTGGCGCAGGGTCACTCCGTATGCGAATTGGCAATAACGAGGTATGGAGCATTGCCGACGAACCCTTTGACTCCGACGCTTGGGCGGGGCAATATACCACGGATTTCGTCCCTATATGCAAGCACATGCAGGCGACCGTAGATGGCGACATCGAAATCGTCATATCGGCGACTGAAAATAGCCTCTATATCCAAAGCTATGAAATTGCTTATGAAGCAGTTGTGCCCACATGCCACACCGTCAGTTTTGTCACAGGATTGGACTTCCAACCCGAGCCTATCACGCAAACGGAGATAGGTGCCGAGATCATCTTACCCGCGTGGCAAGATACTGCCATTTGGCATTTCGAAGGTTGGAGCGAAAGAGAAGTAGAGGAAGGCGATAGCGTACCATCTCTCATGCAGCCAGGCACATCGTACCTACCGAAGAAAAACACACGTTTATGGGCAGTGTATAGCGATGTGGACAATATCCTGCCTATTAGCGAGATGGTTTCAGGGGAATATGTCTTGACCATGCACAACGACCTGACAACCAGCCTATCGGGCTCGGGCATGGCAATGTGCGATGCAGTAGCGAACAAACAAGTCGCCCTATGCGATATATCAATGGTTGCTTTGCCTAACGGAGGATACGATCTCTGCTCCCCCTTAGAAGAAACAATGGTATATGACATCACTGTGCTTTCTAATACCACATTGCAGATGACCCATCTCCTAACCAATAGCCCAATTGGTCATGAAGCACGTGCGCTATCTGCTGAGCCGTCATTGTGGCACTACAAGGCATTAGACGACGGCTCTTTCGCTATCTATTATCCCTACGACGGTCAGACATACGCATTGTATTTCAATTTAGATGTCTATGGCAACGATGTAGTGGCAACCGCTGTGAAGTTAAACGTGGCTCAATGGCACAAGGATGCCATCTGGCTCTTCCCCGCGCTCTACGCCACACATACCAGTTGGCCCTTTGGTAAATTGGAGGGCGTAGAGAATATCATTTCACCCGATTCCATCGGCAAAAATGCGAAATATATAATGCATTTTGGTGCCTATGAATTATGGATAAACAATGGGCAAAAGACACTCATCCTACCCCACTAATCATCATAAAAATATCGACTATCTTTGCGAAAATTTGGTAGAATGCGAAAAAAGCAGTATCTTTGCAAGCGATATGAGAAAGATAACACTGATACTATGCTTAATGCTCACGTCCATGGGACTGTGTGCCGATGATATGATGCATATCCTACGCGGTGGCTACGACGCTAAGACCCTAACTGCTGACACACTACAATACATTGTCAATCAAAGACAAAACAGCGAACGCTATCGTCTGGAGTACGAGAATAAGCAGCAACTGTTTCGCCATTCCTTTATGGCGGATTACTACTTGGTAGATACCCAAAAAAGCACTCGCACTCGCCTGAGCGATGTGCCTGTGCGCGATGCCCAACTATCGCCCAATGGCAAGTATGTGGTATATGCCAAGGCAGATAACAACCTATATATCTACAAAATTGACTTCAAGACCGAAGTGGCACTCACAACGAACGAAAACACCGAAATCTTCAACGGCATCTCCGATTGGCTATACGAAGAGGAGTTTGCTGTTACCCGCCTCTTCGCTTTCTCACCCGATAGCAAACAGGTGGCTTTTGTTCGTTTAGACGAGACCGAAGTGCCTACTTTCGAATGGCAGACGTTCTTGCCAGACAGCGGAAGTGTGGAATATACCAACGGAATATATCCGCAGTCCCACACCCTCCGCTACCCCAAAGCAGGCGCAGCCAACGCAAAAGCCTCCGTATGCGTCTACGATATCTACTATAAGACCATCCGCCAAATGCAGTTGCCGTCGTATATGGATAGCTACATCCCACGCATCACATGGACACCACTGACCAAGCCTACCAAGAAGGATGAGCAACCTACCAGCGATTTGGTGATCCTCCACATGAACCGCGACCAAAATAGGATGGATGTGGTCAAAGGTAATCCGAAATCTACTGTATGCCATCCGTTCTATAGCGAACAGAGCCAGAACCACTACGTGGACTTCTCCCTCTTCGACCAATGGCAATGGCTGTCAGATGGTCGTGTGATTGTGCTCAGCGAGAAAGGTGGCTACAGCCAAGCCTATCTCTACTCCTCGCAAGGCATCGAGCAGAAGCTCCTCACGCCTCAGCAGCAGGATATCACCATGCTATATGGCTACAACGAGCAACTGCAAACCCTCTACTACCAAGCAGCCAACACCCCTATGACGCGCCAAGCCTATGCGCTCAATCTCAAGAAGAACACCACCACCTGCCTCACCCAAGGCGAAGGTACACACACGCTGACTTTCTCCCGCGACCTCACGCGTTACATCGACTGCTACCAATCCCTCAACCTCCCACAACGCTATACATTGCACACCGTCGGAGGTGCGTCCGAGTTGATATTAGACAACGATTCGGTACTGCAAGCATGGAACGCCAGCGGTTTACCTAACAAGGAGTTCTTCACCATCACCACCGAGCGTGGCGACGTGCTCAACGCATGGCGTATCTTGCCAAAGAACTTCGACGCTACCAAGCGCTATCCTGTCGTCATGATGCAATACAGTGGTCCAGGAAGCCAGAAAGTGACCGATACATGGCGCAAACGCTTTGGTCATTACTTGGCATCGCAGGGGTATCTGGTGGTGAATGTAGATGGTCGTGGTACGAATGCTCGCGGTCGTGATTGGCGCAATGCAACCTATTTGGAATTGGGCGTGAAAGAGGCAGAGGATCAAATCAGTGCGGCTAAATACCTGAAGACTTTGCCGTATGTGGACGGCAATAGAATGGCTATATGTGGCTGGAGTTATGGCGGCTATGAGACGCTTATGTGCCTCAGCAAGCAGAATGAACAGGTGTGGAAATGTGGTATTGCAATAGCTCCAGTAACTAGTTGGCGCTTATATGATTCAGCATATACTGAGCGCTATATGCGCCGTCCGCAGGTGAATGAGTATGGATATGAAAAGGCGGATGTGATTAATTTAGCAGCGGATTTGAAGGGAAACTTGTTGTTGGTTCATGGTTTAGCAGACGATAATGTACATGCACAGCAGTCGTGGCTATATGTGGATGCACTCGTGCAAGCGGGCAAACAATTTGAGATGCAGATGTATCCCGATGACAACCATTTCTTGCGTAATGGCAATAATTACGAGCACCTGCACCATCGTATTATGCTATTTCTACAAAACAATTTATAAACAATAA
>CAMEKM010000056.1 GCA_945921355.1 uncultured Bacteroidales bacterium | reverse complement strand
TGTTGACTTTTTCATAATCAAGTTTTTATTAAGAGGATTACATCGGAGGGGGATTTCTTATCTCGGCTAATGCCTCCAACGATTTTCCTGCGTAATCCCTTAGTCTGCCGACGGCATCCCTGCATATTTTCCCTAAACAACCGAGCTCAAGTAAACTTGGACTCGGTTGTTCATGGAAAATCTGCGGAAGAAGGGGGATTCGAACCCCCGGTACAGTTACCCGTACGACAGTTTAGCAAACTGTTGGTTTCAGCCACTCACCCATCCTTCCCCGCGCTATGCGCGATTCATCGACGTTCTTTGTCTGAAGCACTTCCTTTCACGAAAGCGGCTGCAAAGGTACTACAAAAAATGCACATACGCAAATTTTTTTAGGAAAAAATGTATTTTTGCATAAAAAAAGTGCGTATGGGCTGCATTAAGCGAACGTAGCTTCGGGGGAATTGCAAAGCAAGGCGGCGTCCGAAGGTACAAGTGATTCGCTGAATGCAAGGGCACAGCCCGCATAAATAACGCAATTTTTTTTAGGAAAAAATGTATTTTTGCATAAAAAAAGTGCGTATGGGCTACTTAATAATAAAAATCTCATCGCCTATAAGTAGCGATGAGATTTTTATTTCGCTTATAGATGTAAGCTATTACTTGCTCAATGCCAATGCTACGTTTACCGCGCAAGCTACGGTGCAACCTACCATTGGGTTGTTACCAATACCGAGGAAGCCCATCATCTCAACGTGTGCAGGAACAGAAGAAGAACCAGCAAATTGAGCGTCTGAGTGCATACGACCCAAAGTATCGGTCATACCGTAAGAAGCAGGACCTGCAGCCATGTTATCTGGGTGCAAGGTACGACCTGTACCACCACCAGATGCTACAGAGAAATATGGTTTGCCCTTCAACACGCGTTCTTTCTTATAGGTACCAGCTACTGGGTGTTGGAAACGAGTTGGGTTGGTAGAGTTACCTGTGATAGAAACATCTACGTTCTCGTGCCACATGATAGCCACACCTTCGCGTACATCGTCAGCACCATAGCAGTTTACCTTAGCACGTGGACCATTGCTATAAGGTTTTTGACGAACCACTTTCAACTCGCCAGTAGCGTAGTCAAACTCTGTTTGTACATAGGTGAAACCATTGATACGGCTGATGATCATAGCAGCGTCTTTGCCAAGACCGTTGAGGATAATACGAAGTGGTTTTTGGCGCACTTTGTTGGCCATCTCAGCAATCTTGATAGCACCCTCAGCAGCAGCGAAAGACTCGTGACCTGCCAAGAAAGCAAAGCACTCGGTCTCCTCGCGGAGCAGACGTGCTGCCAAGTTACCATGACCAATACCTACATGGCGGTCATCAGCTACAGAACCTGGGATACAGAATGATTGCAAACCGATACCGATAGCCTCAGCAGCCTCAGCAGCGTTCTTGCAACCTTTCTTAATAGCGATAGCAGAACCTACAACGTAAGCCCACTTCGCGTTCTCAAAGCAAATCATTTGGGTCTCCTCGCAAGTCTTGTAAGGATCCAAACCATATTGCTCGCAAATTTGATTAGCCTCTTCGATAGAAGCAATACCATGTGCGTTAAGCGCAGCGAGAACTTGTGCCTCGCGGCGGTTTTGTGATTCAAATTGAACTGGACGTATCATAATTTTGCTCCTTTCTGATTACTCGTGACGTGGGTCAATAAATTTAACTGCACCTTGCTCTGCGGTGGTACGACCGTAGGTACCAGTAACTTTCTTCAGGGCCTCGTCTGCTGGTACGCCTTTCTTGATAGCGTCCATGAACTTACCCATGTGAACGAACTCGTAACCGCAAGTCTCGTTGTCTGCATCGAGGTATTGTTTGGTGATATAACCCTCGGTCAATTGGAGATAACGAGCACCTTTTGCCTTGGTAGAGAAGAGTGTACCTGTTTGAGATACAAGACCCTTACCCAAGTCTTCCAAACCAGCGCCGATAGCCAAACCGCCCTCAGAGAAAGCAGATTGTGTACGGCCGTAAACGATTTGGAGGAACAACTCGCGCATAGCAGTATTGATAGCATCGCATACGAGGTCGGTATTGAGTGCCTCAAGGATAGTCTTACCTACGAGGATCTCGCTTGCCATAGCAGCAGAGTGAGTCATACCAGAGCAACCGATGGTCTCCACCAATGCCTCTTCGATGATACCGTTCTTTACATTCAAACTGAGTTTGCACGCACCTTGTTGTGGAGCGCACCAACCAATACCGTGAGTCATACCAGAGATGTCAGCGATCTCTTTGGCTTTCACCCACTTACCCTCTTCTGGGATTGGAGCTGGACCGTGGTTAGGTCCTTTAGCTACTTGGCACATTTCCTGTACCTCTTTGCTGTAAATCATAATCTTTATAAGTTTATTTGTTTATGTGTTGATTAGTTTATTATTTGGACGCTTCGCTATCGGATGCCCTACGGGCTATTGGATATGGGATAACGGAGCACAACATTCCATAATCGGGTGCAAAATTACGAAAAAGTTTGGATATATGCAAATAATTTTGTAATTTTGCAGCCGAAAAACAAATAACAAAACAAAATTAGCATGAAAAACAGATGTTTCCACATCCTCGTCATGGCTTTAATGGTCGCATGTGCAGGATGTTGCCCCAAGGCAAAACAAGCCATTGAACCAAGTCAAGTAATCGTAACATCCTATCCTTCCAGCATCGGTGAGGCGGGTGTGGCGGTATATCTTCCAGAGGGATATGCTACCTCCGGAGAAGATTATCCAGTGCTTTATCTATTGCATGGCAGTGGCGATGATGAGGCTGGTTGGATGACCAAAGGTTGCGCTAAAGCCATCCTCGATTCGCTGATTACCAACGAATTGTGCAAACCTATGATTGTAGTAATGCCTAATGGCTATCTGGAGCAAACAGGCAAATACTATGACCCAGAATCGCGTTTGTGGATGGAAAGCACCTTCGAAGAGAACTTCAGCCAACTCATCGCGTGGACAGAAGCACACTACCGCACCATCAATGACAAACAACATCGCGCCATTGCTGGACTATCTATGGGCGGATTTCATACCATGCACACAGCGGCATTGCTCAATCAATCGTTTGATTATGTAGGTATATTCTCCGCATTATATGTGCCCTATATGAGCGAGCATCGTGCGGAACGCACATTGGCTATCAGCGACTTAGCACTCTCCGACAAACCTGCATACCAACAAACAGAGGTACTGCTTGCACAACAGTTTGCCAATCCACCACAACTCTATTGGATTGCTTGTGGTGTGGAGGATTTCCTATACGAGGACAACGTGGTTTATCGCCAATATCTGGATGAAAAGCAATATCCATACGAGTACCACGAATCCGCAGGCGGACACTCGTGGCAAAACTGGATGGACTACCTGAAAATATTCGCGCAACGAATATTTTAATTAAGTATTAAGAATTATGAATTAACCAATTATAAATTACATGAAAAAGACCTTTTTAACATCCCTGTTTGTGGCTTGTGCATGCTTGTCGTTTGCGTCGGAGCCATATTTTCGTGCCACATGGGTGAGCACAGTAGCTAACATTGACTTTCCCACCAAAGCAGCGATTGGCAATTATGAGCAACAAAAAGCGGATATGGTTGCTATGTTGGATGAATTCCAAAAGATGAATCTCAATGCGATTGTATTCCAAGTGCGCCCTACCGCAGATGCACTCTATGCTTCGGAATTAGAGCCATGGAGCCATTGGCTGACTGGCAAACAAGGCGAAGCTGCCACCTACGACCCACTGGAGTTCGTTTGCAAAGAAGCACACAAACGCGGTATTGATGTTCACGTGTGGATTAACCCTTATCGCGTGACAGGTGGCGGTAGTAAGATTGAGGACCTTGCACCTAATCACGTTTATCACAAGCACCCAGAGTGGTTCTTGAAGTATGGTACACAGTGGTATTTTGCTCCTCACTTGCAAGAGACACGTGATTTCCTCTGCAAGGTGGTGGCTGACCTCGTTACTCGTTACGATATCGAAGCTATCCATATGGATGACTATTTCTATCCTTATCCTGTTGCAGGGGAGGAGTTCCCTGATGCTGAGGCATTCGCAGCAGACCCACGCGGTTTTGATAATGTAGGTGATTGGCGTCGTGATAATGTAAACTTGGCGATAGAGCAAGTACACAACACCATTATGAGCATCAAGCCTCATGTACAATTTGGTATCTCTCCATTTGGTATCTGGCGCAACAAAGCCAACGACCCACGAGGTAGCGAGACCAATGGACTTCAAAACTACGACCAACTCTATGCCGATATTCTGCTCTGGATGGAGAAGGGTTGGATTGACTATGTAGTACCACAACTCTATTGGGAGATTGGCAAGAAAGTGGCTGATTACAAGACGCTCGCATATTGGTGGGCACAACACGCTACTGACCAATGCCGTGTGTATATCGGCATGGCTCCATACCATATGGGTAACCCTAAAGCGGCAGCAGCATGGAACGAAGGTAATGAGATTTGCCGTCAGCTTCGCCTCAACCGCACTATTCCAGGTATCACAGGCGAGTGCTATTTCCCGTCGAATGTACTCCTGAAGAATCATCATAACTTGGTGGATAGTTTGCAGCAAGTATTCTATCCAACATACGTGTCGGCTCCAAGAAAATAAATCATTTAACATTAAAATGGAGCGAACATTCGCTCCATTTTATATTCTTTTACAACTATGGAAATCATTATTGCATGCGTCATCAGCATCCTCCTCGCAGCAGCGGTGGGAGTTCTGGTTTATTGGCTTATGCGTCAACAAATCAATAAGATGAGTGCTCAACTAACTTCTGCTGAGCAAGCATTAGCCACAGAACAAACTCTATTGCAAGAGACCAAACTGCAACTTTCGCAAAAAGAACTCGAACTCAAGTACGAGAAAGAGAAAAACGAGACTATTCGCCAACAAGCCGATGAGAAATTGGCGGAACAAATCAAGTTTCTTCAGGCGGAACTTACCAACACCACCCAAAAACTCTTAGACATACGTAGCGAGAAATTAGAACAAACCAACAAGGCACAAATGTCCTCTATTATTGACCCTCTCAAGGAGACTATTTCTAAATTGGAGAAGGAGATGAAGGACACTCAGACGCAACACGGCAATACCACCACTCGCCTTGAGCAAAGTATTAAAAATCTTGTAGAAAAGACCGAATCCATCGGTAATCGTGCCGACCGATTAGTAGAAACACTGCTCTATCAACCTAAGTCGCAAGGCGATTGGGGGGAGTTGGTCGTTAAGGAGATGTTAGAAAGTCAAGGGCTGAAGGAGGGAATTCATTATGTTTATCAGCCTACTTTGCGCGATGAAAAGGGGCAAACCTTGCGAAATGAGGATACCAACAAGTTGATGCGTCCCGACTTTATTTTGCACTTGGATGAAAAAGAAGATGTGATTATAGATTCTAAGATGACGATCACTTCCTACGACAATTATGTCCATGCCAAGACCGATGAGGAACGCGAGTTATATGCCAAAGAGATTTTGACCAGTATCCATAATCACATCAATGAGCTGCGTCGTGCGAACTATTCGGCATATATCGAAAATGGTAGAAAATCTGCCGATTTCGTCTTTATGTTTATTCCTAATGAGGGCGCAATGCAAGTGGCTCTGGCACACGAGAAGAATCTATGGCGTGACACCTTCCTCAAAGATCGTATCTTCATTGTCAGCGAGATGAATCTGTATGCGGCGTTGCGCGTTGTGAATGTCACTTGGCGTCAGATTGAGCAAAATAAGAGTTATGCCAAAGTGTTCCAAACTGTAGGTCTGCTGCTGGATAGACTAAATGGTTTCATCGAGAAATTTGGCAAAGTAGAGAAGGGGTTGCAACAAGCCACTAAGGCATATGAAGAAGCCAACCATCAGCTGATGATTGGCTCCCGCAGTGTACTGGATACGGGTTACCGTTTGCGCGATATGGGCGTTAAGACCAAAAAGGCGCTACCCGATTCCTATGAAGGTGATTCTTTAGGAGATGAGATGGTGTAAATCAGTTTATTTTGCATTTTGTTTTACCCAAATAAGTTTGTTAGTGTCATAACCTCGACGATTGGCTTCGGCGAGGATGAGTGCTGTAGTTGCATCATCCAACTGAGGTGTACGAGATAAGATCCAAAGAAACTTGTCGTTGGTGCCGCCTACCAACACATACTGGTAGTCTGCATCTAATAGCATAATGCGATAGTCAGCATAGAACGGTCCAAAGAAGGAGACACGCAACAATCCAGGTACGTCAGTGGTTTTTGCAATGCCTTTAGCATCTTTGGCGCGACCATCTTTGATACCCGTGTTCAGCACATCAATCTTGCCATCATCGCGCAACGTATAATGCGCCATGGCATATTCCAGACCACGCTCGAACGAGTGATCAAATCGAGCAATTTCGTACCAGTAGCCCAAATAGCGATTTAGGTCCACAGATTTCACGGTGGAGTTGTCCACTTCAGCAGAATTGCATCCTGCGAAAATACTGGCTAAAAATGCCACACAGAAAATCTTTTTCATAGTTGTTAAGGTTTTAATAAGTTAATATAAATCCCCTATGGGGTTTTAGGTTGCTGATGGACTACAAATCTTGATATACGTATTGCATAAACGGCACACTGGCAGCCATATGCGAGCCATAGTAATCCATATCGTAAATTTGACTGCTTTTATTAGGCATTTGTTCTTCTAAATTAATTGTATTCAGTAGTGGTACTACTTCGTCATCTAAACTATGCAAGAAATACGCTGGCGATTGCAAATCATACCCTACATTACTATTCCGCAGCAATACTTCATAGAGCCTATCAGCTTGTGGACTATCCAATGTCAACACAGCTTCTGTCATCAATTCGCTCATAATTGTAGAGCCCATTAAGTGATTTATCTCACCGACTGTGTATTCCTTTGAGAGTATCCAATCCTCATAATTAGATAATAGCGGTTCAAGGAAAAAGTCCTCCAACTCAAACCCCATATTATACGCATCGCTCAATCCCATAATAATCAGTGGAAGAGCAGCAGGGATACCCATCTCATCGCGCTCCATACTATATAGATACGTGCCCGCAGGGTCGTATGGACCTGCACCTGCATAAAGTTTGCGCACTATCCAAGTGCTATCCAATTCTTCCAGCATCCGTGTCACACCGAGTGCCACTGCTCCACCCTGTGAATAACCACTTACGACCACATCTATTGGATATGAGTAACCATAGTAGTCCATGAGTTCTGGCATACAATTCAGCAAATCCACCGCAGTCTGCGCTGCACTGCGCCAATGTAGGTAAGGGTGAACTTCATCGCGCGATAATCCATAACCTACGTAGTCGGGCATAATCACAGCATAACCTTTCATAGTCAATACGCTCTCCATGGCAAGCGTATTGCTCGGCGCTTCTGCATCTGAGCATATAGTGTGGTGATTAGCTATCACAATACCATTTAGATAGCGCTGTTTAGGCAGATATACACGTCCAGAAACAAGCAACGAGTCACCTTGGGGATCTGTACTCCAATATGCCACAGGGAAAGTGACATAATGCTTGTGGGTGAAACGATAGAGTTTCTTCATTACCTTGTACACACTCTCATCTGAGAAATGCTGGCGCTGAAGTTGCTTATTAGTATTTTGCCATATCACATCGCCATTCAAAGCAGAGCGCACCATATCACCACCACAATCTTTGTTGGGAATAGCGGGCAATGCTGCTGTGTCCAATGGACTAAGCATTACATAGTCTTGGGCTTGCAATGCCATCGTAGCGCAAAGGGCAAAAGCACAGATTAAAATAGTAAACTTGCGTTTCATTGTCGTAAAAATTAGTTAAGGTTGATAGATTTAATATGGTTGATTTGTTTACAGAGACACAAAAACTGTGCAAAAGTTGTAAATAAATTTTTGTATTTGCAAAAAATGTTGTACTTTTGTACGCAAATAGTAACTTTTATATGAAATATCCTATCCTTTTTTTAGGCATTGCTGCGATGATGGTGGCATGCCAAACCAAGACAACAATGAAGATTAGTGACACAACCATTCAGCAAGCAGTAAGCCATGTCTTAGCTTCGCACTCCGAAGCGGACTCCAGTATGGTGGCACGCGGCGCAAAGCAGGTCGCTGCGCTGTGGCGTGAAAGTGATGGTACAGAGGAGGACTACTTAGCATTAATCACAAACTCGTATGCAAGTACTGCCGAAGCCAAAAAGCAACTTTATGACCGCATGGCTTTCATTTTGGAGCAATGCGGGCAAAGTGCTGATATGCTGAATAATACGCTGCAAGAGCCCACTACCCTTTTGGGCAAAGGCGATCCTACTCAGGTGGATTGGATTATTAGTGGATATAGCCCAATGGCGCACTTTGCGGAGGATATGTTTGCCAACAAGATTGCGCATATCTGCGTGCTGAACTTCCCGCATTATACACTCGAAGAGAAGAACACACTCGGCAAAGCGTGGACACGCCAAGAATGGGCATATGCTCGTTTGGGTGATGTGTTCAGCAGTCGTGTGCCAGGCAATGTGGTAGCCAACTACTCGCAAGCACTCAGCGAAGCAGAGAACTATATCGCTGGCTACAATATCATGATGCACTGCTTGCGCAACGAGCAGGGTGAGCAACTGTGGACCGAACCCATGGCATTACTCTCGCATTGGAACTTGCGCGATGAACTCAAGTCCAACTACGCCGATGTGCCTAACGCCCGCGAGAAACAAGAGATGATTTACCAAGTCATGCTGCGTATTATCCGCCAAGAGATACCGGCAGTGGTGGTCAATAACGACAAACTTCTATGGTGCCCAACGACAAACACCGTGAGTGGTGATCCTGACTCAGACATCAAACTGAAAGTAGATATAAGCCGCGAACCCGATACCCGCTATCAGCAGATTATCAATATCTTCCGTGCAGGACAACAGATTGACGCCTACCGACCAGATGCGCCTACACATGTATTGCGTACTTTCAACGAGGATTTACAGATACCTTTTGAAGAGATTGAATCGCTGTTCACCCAACTCATCCAATCGGAGGAGGTAAAGCAAGTAGCAGCCATCATCCGTGAGCGTTTAGGCCGTGACCTTCGTCCATACGATATTTGGTACGATGGATTCAAAACTCGCAGCAGTATCTCCGAAGATGTACTGACTGCAGAAACACAGAAACGCTATCCCTATGCCAAGGCCTTTGAGAAAGACATGCCTCGTATGCTAATGGATTTGGGCTTTGCCAGCGACAAAGCAAAGGAAATCGCTTCGCATATCGTGGTGGAAGCTGCTCGCGGTTCGGGACATGCACGTCCATGTGTGGGCAGAGAACAACCTGCTCGCTTGCGCACGCGCGTAGGTGATAAAGGTATGGACTACAAGGGTTACAATATCGCTGTGCACGAGTTTGGACATAATGTAGAAGAAGTGATTTCGCTTTATGATATTGATTACTACACCCTTGCAGGCATCCCTAATACCGGTTTTACGGAAGCAAGTGCGTTCCTTTTCCAGCAACGCGACCTTCAACTGCTACACCACTCTACACAACCACTACACAACTCTACACATCAAGCCGACCAACTCTTCGACATGCTTTGGGGCATGTATGAAATTATGGGTGTTAGTTTGGTGGATATGCGCATGTGGCAATGGTTGTATGCTCATCCCGAAGCTGATGCCGCCGCGTTGCGCGAAGCGGTAATCGCTATTGCCTGCGAAGTGTGGAATCAATATTATGCTCCTATTTTAGGCGAAAAAGATAGTCCGCTATTGGGAATCTATTCGCATATGGTGGGCTATGCATTGTATTTGCCTGCTTACCCAATCGGTAATCTGGTGCAATATCAGTTAGACGAACATTTAGCCAACTGTGCCACACCCGAAGAGTGGGCAAAAGAATACACCCGCATTTATCAGCAAGGTTGTCTTACCCCCGACGCATGGATGCGCGGAGCGGTGGGCAAACCTATGAGTGTGGAACCCATACTAAAAGCAGTACGCGAGCAACTGAAATAAGATCAATTACGGGTTCATGCTATACCTTTGCCCTACGTGCAAGGGAGAATTGAAACTCTAATCCGCCTTCGGGACGGTTGATTGCGGTGATTTTTCCTCCATGGAAAATCACCGCATGTTTTACGATGGAGAGTCCTAAACCCGTGCCGCCTGCTTTGCGACTGCGACCTTTGTCCACACGATAGAAGCGCTCAAAGATAT
>CAMEKM010000055.1 GCA_945921355.1 uncultured Bacteroidales bacterium | reverse complement strand
ATGCGCTTGTCGCAAAGAAATCGCTCTGCGATTTAAGAATAGTGTATCGGTCTATCGCGGGATAAGGGAAGAAAAACACCCGTTTTAATCCCCTATCACGAGGAAAGTCCGGGCAGCACAGAGCACCACAGCGGTTAACGGCCGTCAGGCAGCAATGTTTGGTCACTGGTACAGAGACGAGTCGCCTTTGGGCGGGTGAAACGACTATACTGTGGGCTGCAATTCCAAGTATACCAATGTTGGAGCGTTGCTCGCGCAAGTTGGAGGGTAGGAAGCAACAGAAGCACGTAGTAATACGCGACTCAAGATGAATGATAGACGCCCACTCGTGGGTACAGAACCCGGCTTATAGATACACTATTCTTTTTTTTGAAAAAATATTGAACCATTTTGAACAATACTGAACAATGAAAAAACATTTTCTACTACTATCTGTGGCACTATGGAGTGCTTTTTCTTTGCAAGCTAAACCTCGTATTGATCGCGCAGAGCCACTCTGCTGGTGGACAGAGATGAACTGCCCACTCACGCTCATGCTTCACGGCGAAGACCTTGCTGATGCTGAGGTAACTATCCAACACCTCAACGATGGTCGCGTTGTCAAAGGTGAGTGCACAGGTCTGCAAGTAAAAAGCCAACACAACGCCGAGAGTCCAAACTACCTCTTTGTGGACTTGGCAGTTAATGAGCCAGGTACATATCGTATCACTCTTAAGAAAGGCAAACATACCTCTAAAGTGGATTACACCATCCATACCCGCCGCGAAGGTAGCCGCGAACGCCAAGGATTCAACTCCAGCGATATGATCTACCTCATCATGTCCGACCGCTTTGTGGACGGCGACCCCAGCAACAACACCGTTGAGGGCATGGCTGAAGCATGTGCCAAGGACAACGTACACGGTCGCTTTGGTGGTGATATTCAGGGTATTATCAATTCGCTCGACCATATTGCAGCATTGGGTGCAACCGCCATCTGGCCTACTCCACTCCTTGAGGATAACGAGGCGGCATGGTCATACCACGGCTACGCATGCTCCGACTACTATCATATCGATCCTCGCTACGGCAGCAACGAACTCTACTGTCAAATGGTGGAGAAAGCGCACGAGAAAGGCATCAAATTTATCATGGACATGGTGCCCAACCACTGCGGTGGTACCCACTGGTGGATGAAAGACCTGCCATACCACGATTGGATTAACCAGTTTGACCAATTCACCAACACCCACAACGTCTTCTCCGCTAACTACGATATCAACGCATCGGAGTACGACCGTCTGCTCTCCAACCGCGGTTGGTTTGACCGCCCAATGCCAGATATGAACCTCGAGAACCCAGACCTGCTGCAATACTTCAAGCAATGGGCTATCTGGTGGATTGAGTATGCTAACCTCGACGGCTTGCGCGTGGACACCTATCCATATATTGAGATGGTTCCTGGCAGCGAATGGGTGAAAGCTATTATGGATGAGTATCCTAATTTGAATATCGTAGGCGAGTGCTGGACCCGTCCTACCCCTGCTGTAGCATACTGGCAATCAGGCGTGAAGAACCACAACGGCTTCGACAGCCATATGCCTTCTGTCATGGACTTCCCATTGGAAGAGGCTATCCGTCAAGCACTGGAGAGCGATAATCAAGGTTGGGGCGGTGGTCTCACATGTGTGTATGATGTACTGACTATGGATTATATGTACGCAGACGTGAATGATATTCTCATCATGCTCGGCAACCACGATATGGACCGTATCGCTGACGTAGTGAAAGACCAAGACCCACGCCGTGTGAAACTGGCATATACGCTGTTGGCAACCATGCGCGGTATTCCACAAGTGTTCTATGGAGATGAGTATGCCATGAAATCTGCTGACCGCACTTTGGGTCACTCTACCCTACGCATGCCATTGCCATTGGGCGAAGAAGTGACTGCAGAAATGCAAGATATGTATGAATACCAAGCTCGTCTCTTTCAATGGCGCAAAGGCGAACCTGTGATTCACACTGGCAAGACCATGCACTTTATGAGTCGTGACAACACATACGGTTTCTTCCGCTACAACGACAACGAGGCGGTGTTCGTATTTGCCAATGCCAGCACAGACAGTCGCACTATCCCAACTGCCAACTACGCAGAGATTCTTGGCAAATACAATCCAGTAGGCTTGGATGTGATTACTGGTAAGATCTACGACCTCAGCCAAAAGGACATCGTGGTAGAGCCACTATCAAGTATTGTGGTAAAACTCCAAAAGTAGTTAAGCGTGTCAGAAACCAAATCCACCATAGCAGGATTAGCCAAGGGTATTTTTAAGGATCGCGGCAGCAAGTTCCTTGCATTCGCTGAACCTATTACCGATGAGGAACATGCCAAACAGCGCATCGCATGGTATAAGAAGAAGTATCACGACGCTCGCCATGTCTGCTATGCCTATCGCTTAGGTGAAAACTTGTGGCGCACCAAAGATGACGGCGAACCGCATGGTACGGCTGGGATGCCTATACTTCGCAGCATCGATGCGCAGCAATTAGACAATATCCTCGTTGTGGTGGTGCGTTATTTCGGTGGTACACTGCTCGGTACAGGCGGACTGATGGTAGCCTATCGCGAAGCCACCAAAGACGCATTGAGCCACGCCGAAATCAACGCGTAAGCCATCAACGTGAAACCCATCAACGTGAAACCAACAACGCGAAGCCATAAACGTGAGCGTAGCGAACAAAAAACGTGAACGAAGTGAACAGAAAAGCAATCTTTCCAGGAAGTTTTGATCCCTTTACTATAGGACACCACGACATCGTAATGCGTGGATTAGAGATTTTTGATGAAATCATCATTGGGATTGGGCGCAATAGTACCAAACAAGCAACTTTCTCTCTTGAGGAACGTTTAGAAGCCATTCAACGTGTGTTTGAACATGAACCACGCGTACGCACTGTGCTATATAGTGGCTTGACTGTAGATTTCGCAGCAGACTGCGGAGCTCAATTCATCTTGCGCGGAGTACGCTCGGTACAAGACTTTGAATACGAACGTAGCATGGCAGAGGCCAACAAACAACTATCAGGTATCGAAACAGTACTACTCTATACCCGACCTGAATATGCACATATATCCTCTACCTTAGTGCGTGACTTGCACCTGCATAACAAAGATATACAACCTTACTTACCTACGACAAAATGAAACGTTTTCTATTAAGCACATGCCTGCTATGCACTGTATTGACAGTATTGGCAGAATCGCAAACCAATCGGATTGACAAAAGTCTAACCATCTATACGGATGTTATGCGTCAGTTGGATATCAATTACGTGGATACCCTTAATTACGACGATTTGATTGAAACCAGCATCAACCAGATGCTCCGCAAAGTGGATCCATACACCATGTATATCCCCAAGCGTGAGGATGATGAACTGCGTCGCATGACACAAGGCAAATACGGCGGCGTAGGCGCGCTCATCATGTATCGCGATAGCAATGTGTATGTCAATGAGTTATACGAAGGTATGCCTGCTCAATTATCGGGGCTATTGCCTGGCGACCGCTTCGTCACAGTAGATGGCATGGATTGCACAGGCAAAAACACCAAAGAAGTGTCCGACCACCTACGAGGCAAACCAGGTACTACCATCTCCATCACACTCGAACGCGATAGCCAACTCATCACCCAAGAGGTCACACGCCGCGATATTCACCTGCCAGCAGTAGGATGCGCTACGGTGTTGCAGGACTCTATTGGATATATCTTCTTCAACGAATTTACCACCAACTCTTCCCATGAATTTCTCACGGCATTGGATGCAATGGTGCAAACCAATGGCATTAAACGATTGATTATCGACCTACGTGGCAATGGTGGAGGATTGATTGATGAAGCAATACAAATCGTCGGCTTTTTTGCACCTAAAGACACTGAGGTGGTGGCCACTAAAGGAAAAATTGAGCGTAACAATCATTCCTATAGAACAAAAACCTCGCCCATCTTTCCCAATATGCCTCTGGTAGTATTAGTCAACAACCAGTCGGCATCTGCTGCTGAGATTGTAGCTGGAGCATTGCAAGACCTCAAGCGTGCCACTATCGTTGGCGAACGGACATTCGGCAAGGGATTGGTACAAAACATTCGGCCGATTGCTTATGGCGGTCATCTCAAGGTAACGACCTCCAAGTATTACTTGCCATCTGGACGTTGTATCCAAGCTATCGATTATGCAGAGCGCCAACGTGGACATCAGTTGCATCGCGACACCGCAGGAGGCATCCTACCAGATGTAGTACTCACTGACTCTCAGAAACTGGATATCACCTACAACCTCTATCGTGATCACCTCTTCTTTGACTATGCCAATCGCTATTATCGCCAACATCCAACCATCGCACCTGTTACCAATTTCCAACTGACCGATAGCGATATTGAATCATTCTGCCAATTCTTAGACGAGAAGCACTTCTCCTATGAAACGGAAACAGGGCGCCATTTGGGCGAACTTATAGATATGGCAAAACAAGAAGATATAGATTCCACACTTCTTGCTGAATTAGAGGCATTTAAACCAAGATTAACTGTAGATTATCGCGCTGCTATCCAACGCAACCGTGCAGAAGTAGAACAACTCTTGGGCGGAGAAATCATCAAACGCTATTACTATCATCGCGGCTACTACGAGTATTTGCTGCGCTATGATAAAGAATTGAAGCGAGCTTTAGAAGTCATTGCTCAAAGCAATTGATATCCCTCAGCATCTATCTCACTATCCATCAATGACTTTGGCAATGGTCTGCAATTATAAGTGGATGCCATCGACTCGCCGTATGCCCCAGCACTGCGTATAGCCAATATATCGCCTCGTTGCGTCGTAGGTAACAGCACATCTTTGTCAAAAACATCGCTCGACTCACAAATCGGACCTACCACATCATATAGTTCCCTCTTCTCCGATTGAGAAGTGAGGTGCTGAATCTTGTGCTTCGCTTGATATAGGGCTGGGCGTATCAATTCTGTCATACCTGCATCCACAATAGCAAACTGCTTGGTTGCCGTCTGCTTGACATACAACACACGCGTAATCAGACTCCCACACTGCGCCACCACAGAACGACCCAACTCAAAATGCAACGACTGCTCTGGACGCAGATGCAAATGCTGAGTAAACACACGAAAATATGCCTTGAAATCAGCTATAGGATGCTCATTAGGCGAATGATAATCAATACCGAGACCTCCTCCTACATTGATAACAGATGGATAAATATCATGGCTATGAAGCAGGTGCTGAATCTCATTGATGCGCTCGCACAATGCCACGAAATCATGCATATTAGTTATCTGGCTGCCGATATGGAAGTGCAAGCCAATGAAAGAGATATTAGGCAACTGCTGCGCCAATTGCACCACATGTAGCATATCGTGAAGCGCAATGCCGAACTTGTTCTCCGCCATGCCCGTGATGATATGCGTATGGGTATGCGCTTCTACATCAGGATTGATACGCAAGCATACGCGTGCGATTTTTCCTTCACGAGCAGCTAATTCATTGATAACTTCTAATTCAGGAATACTCTCAACATTAAAGCAGAAAATATCGTGCTGCAAAGCGGTCAATATTTCACGGTCGCTCTTCCCTACCCCCGCATAAACAATCTTGTCCGCAGGAAAACCAGCATCAATTGCCCTTTGTACCTCGCCACCGCTCACGCAATCAGCCCCTAAGCCTGCCTGCTGGATAATCTCAAGCAAACGAGGATTGGCATTCGCCTTCATGGCATAATGCACATGGTAGTTGGGATATTGTGCCACCTCTTGCGCAATGACATCCAGTGTAACTCGCAGCAACGCTGTATCGTAGTAATAAAACGGAGTTTCAATATGTTTCAAATCTTTATACATTACCGTCTATTCTCTCTAACCTTTCACTTTTCACTTTTCACTTTTCACCTTTCAGTTTTCACTTGTGCTGCCAATCCACCTTGCGAGGTTTCTTTATACAGCGATGGCAGGTCATGGCCTGTCTGCTTCATCACATCCACTACTTTATCAAACGATACGCTATGCGTGCCATCGGAAAAAGCAGCATACATATTGCTGTCCAACGCACGAGCAGCAGCAAAAGCATTACGCTCAATACAAGGTATCTGCACCAAGCCACATACAGGGTCGCAAGTCATACCCAAGTGGTGCTCCAAGCCCATCTCTGCTGCATACTCAATTTGTGCTAACGTACCGCCAAACAACTGATTGACAGCGCCTGACGCCATCGCACAAGCCACGCCCACTTCTCCTTGGCAACCAACTTCCGCACCCGAGATAGAGGCATTCTCTTTTACCACATTGCCTATCAATCCCGCCGTAGCTAAAGCATGCAGAATACGCGTCTCAGAGAAGTCACGCGAACGCCATGTATGGTACAATACAGCAGGCAACACACCACACGAACCACAGGTTGGTGCCGTAACAATCTTGCCACCAGATGCGTTTTCTTCGCTCACAGCCAAGGCATATGAGAACACCAAACCACGCGTACGAAGGTTGTCCTTATATCCTGCCACCTTAATATAATAGCTCGCTGCCTTGCGACGGAGGTGTAATGGTCCGGGCAATACCCCTTCGTGGTCCAATCCACGTTCTACTGCGTCACGCATCACTTGCCATACCTCGCGCAGATAATCCCAAATCTCCTTACCCTCATAGTGCTCCACATATTCCCAATAGTCCCAACCCATCTTATCGCAATAATTCTTGATATCGCTCAAACGACTAAGTGGATAGATAGCCCCATCCTCATTGCCTTTAGCCTTATCGCCTAATAGCCTCATACCCTCTACATCTTCCTCCAATGCGCCACCACCTACGGAATATACAGTCCACTCATCTAGCAAATCTCCTTTCTCATCCCATGCGCAGAAACGCATGCCGTTGGGGTGAAATGGCAAAAACTCATCATGCCACACAATCTCCACCTCTGGAATCACATCGATAATGGCTGCATCGGTCAAGTGACCTTTACCTGTAGCCGACAAACTGCCATACAAGTGCGCTTGATACTTTGCAGCATTGGGGTAACGCTCCAAAAAAATCTCAGCCGCCTTACGAGGTCCCATAGTATGACTACTGCTTGGTCCGTAGCCAATACGGTATATCTCACGAATGGTTTTCATATCAAATCGAATTATTGAATACTTTACGCTGCAAAGGTACAATTTTTTTCTGATATGAGCAAATAAAAATGGAGAGATTTTATCCCTCCATTTTTATTGATGTAATGCTGTTATAAGTCTGGCTTACACCATCAACGCACCTACAAGTGCCAAAATCGCATAAAACTCTGGGAGAGCAGCGTAGATCATGGTGTTGGTTTGTACATCGTGACCAGCAGCGATACCTGCGATACCATTAGCACAAACTTGACCTTGACGGATAGCAGAGAACAAGCAAACCAAACCTACTGCAATACCTACCGCAAAAAGCATAGGACCTTGAGCTGCAAAATCTTTACCCATCCACATAAGGAATGCTACGAAACCGTACAAACCTTGAGTAGCAGGAAGAGCAGACAAAATCATGTAGCTACTACTTTTTTCTTTGTTCTTCTTCAACGCACCTTCTGCAGCATTACCTGCAATAGTGGTACCAAAAGCAGAACCTACACCAGCGAGACCTAACATCAAGCCCCAGCCGAGATAACCTAAAATTTCATTCATAATTGTTTTATAATTAATTTGTTATTAATGTTTATTACTCACTTTATTCGTGATAATCACTTTGTGAAAGTCATGAGAAGCATCATTATTCAGCAAAGCTAATCATTCATGCAGAGTATGGTTCTTCAGCGCAGCTAACTTTACTTACTAAATGGTTGATACAACGTACCTTTACCTTCGTAACCTGCGTTCTTGAAATACTCTACGAAGCTCAAACGCAATGGGTGAACAAACGCACCCAGCGCTGACATCGCCAAGTTCAATACGTGGCCCAACACGAGAATCAGCACGAATGGCAACCATTGCCATGTGGCTCCTTCTACACTGCCACCCATCACCATCAAGCCCAAGTTGTTGAACGCTGCACCCAACATACCACCTGCCAAGCCGAGGGCATACAGACGGATATAAGAGAGCACATCACCCAAGATACCAGTGGCCATATTGTAGGTATCCCACAAACCTGCACCGATATTAATCAATGGGTTACGACCTGGTGTGTTGAAGATATAGATAGCCAAGGCTGATACTGCACCTACTGCTATCAATGCCCACTTAAAGACGTTCTCTGGCAATACGGTCAAGCCCAATATAGCCACAATCAGACCACCTACGATGAGCAACAACCAACCCCAAGTAGCAATATTCGCCTTAAAGCCGAATTGCTTAGTGTAGCAGATAGCTTTCACCACCATCGCCAGACAGATATGGAACACACCAATGCATATTGCCAATACCATCTGAATATCGTAGCCCATCACCTCACCTTTGATCATTACTGATTTCAGCGCTTGGGGTACCCACTCTGCCTGGTAGAGGTCAATACCCATGAATGTGCCAAGGAAGAAGCCTACTACCGTAGTACCCACACCCAGCACAGTAATGATAGGACCAAGTCCCTCAAACATAGCGATATTGAGTTTCTTCTTTGTAATCAGCAAACCGATGATAATGAGCAAGATACCATATCCGCAGTCGCCCATACACATCGCGAAGAACAACAAGAAGAATGGTGCCAAGATGGGTGTAGGATCAAACTCACCATAGTTTGGCCAACCATACATACCAGTCAAACACTCAAAGAGTTGGGTAAACTTGTTGTTATGCAACTTGATTGGCGTATTATCCTCTGCAGTAGGATCTTCGACTTGGTAATATACCTCTTGCTTTTGGAGCATAGCGTCCAAGGCAGCTACTTGGTCGATTGGACAGAAGCCCTCCAGCACCTTTAAACTACCGTCTGCTTCAGATGCGGTGTTGAGTGTAACTCGCTTCCAGTCAATCTGTTGTTGCAGTTCGTTGAGTTCGTTCTCCAATGCAGGGATATGCTCTTTTGCCCAGAGTTCGATACGTGCATTTTGCGCTACGAGCAAGCCGTTCAAGCCCTCTACATCCTTCTGCAAGTCAGCAGCCGACTTCTCGTTCAAGTATTGCTCTTGGCAAACACTGGCCTCATCGCCTAATAACCTCATCGCCTCATCGCCTGACGAAGTCACCTGTACGAAGTACACCGTCGCCCCTTGCTCTGCTACTACGCTACCCCACTCTTCTTGGAAGAGTTTCTTTGGGCATGTAAAATAGCGGAGGGTATAACCTGCTTCTTTCAATTGAGCAATGCGTTCAGCCGAAAAGTCGCCCCAGATAGCCATCTTATTGACCTCTTTTTGGGTAGCAGCAATACGGCTTTCGAGCGCAGCTTTCTCTTGCAGCAATTGATCAGGAGCACCTTGCGCGATGAGTTTGCGAGTGTTGTCGGCTTTAGCCAGCAGTTCTTGCAAATGTGCATCTTCTGCTATGCCAGTTGCTTTCTCAGTCACATGCACTACTCCCACCTCGCGCAACTGCTCGAGGAAGGCCTCATACTCACGATGGAACACCAAGAAGGTGTATTTCTTCATTTGCGTAATCATGCTTGTGCCCCCTTTCTTTCTAATTCCTCAGCCATACGTGCTTCTGCTTCGCGTTTGGATTTTACAATCTTTTGCGATGACTTGCTGAGGTTCTCTTCATCTTCCATAAAACGCTTAATCTTACGAATAGCGTCTTGATAACCAGGTATTTGCACTTTCTCAAAGAGGTTCACCTTTTGGGTGGTCTTCTTACGTGCATAGTCCAGGAGCTCCACCTTACGGCGTACAAACTCCTGACGAATACCTACATCGGCAATGGCTTTGAGTTGGTTGAAGCCGTCTGCAAACCATTTAGGACTTGAGAAGATGCTAAACTCTTTGGTGGAGTACACCACCTCTTCCAATACGGGTACGCGCACGCCTGCGATCTTTTTAATAGACATGCGCACGTCGTCCACATGGATGAGCGAGGTGTCGAACTCGCCCCATAGAGCCAACATCTGGTCGTAGTCCTTGATTCGGCGGTTCACCTCCTCATCCAGCGCCTTGATCTCGTCCTTTGCACGCTTCACTTCCAGTCGAAGAGCCGACTCTTTGCTCTGAAGCGTAGGCAGAGTACGTTGGCGCATCTTGAGGTCCTTCTCAAGTGCCTGCAACGATGTTTTATTAAATTGATATGTTAT
>CAMEKM010000054.1 GCA_945921355.1 uncultured Bacteroidales bacterium | reverse complement strand
CCGCCGACCCTCTGCTTGTAAGGCAGATGCTCTAAACCAGCTGAGCTAAACGCCCGAATGGGAATGAATGGTGGGCGTTGACGGATTCGAACCGCCGACCCTCTGCTTGTAAGGCAGATGCTCTAAACCAGCTGAGCTAAACGCCCATTCAATGTCTCATTATTTAACGGAACTCTTGCTCTCTTCACGAAAGCGGATGCAAAGGTACTGCTTTTTTTTGAATTGACCAAATATTTTTTGAAAAAATACGTTCTTTTGTGTTATTTTCTCAATTTTTGCAGATTCCATTCCCAAAAACGAGTGTTTTTGGTCTTCAGAACGAGGAAATAGTACAACAAGATAGTAGAGAAACTTGCAATCAAAATTCCTGCAAATACATCCAATGCAAAATGCTGCGAAAGATAAATGCGCGTATAAGCACCAAATGTGGCTAAAAAGAAGCAAAGGAGAGATAGGATATTTTTCCCTCTGATGTTTTCAGCGCAAAGAATAATACTTATGCTAAAAAATAGCACAAAGAAAGTGGTTGTATGTCCCGATGGAAAGGATAGCCACAGGTTCATCTTCACTTCGTCCACTAGTGGGAGTGTCGTATCAGGCATATTTTCGGCAAACCAAGTGAGTGGACGTGGGGCATTGACGAGATGCTTAATGGGTTGCACGATGAGTGTAGAGAGCAACAAATTACTTGCTAAGAAGGTCGCCCAGCCCGCACGGAAAAATAGTAATAGTACAACAACCAGATAAGGCAACCAATCCACCAAATCGGAGAAGATAGGCACTATCGTATCAAGAAATGGTGTATGCGGTTGGCATAGCAAGAGGTGTAATTCGCCTTTGGAGCACAACAACAAGAGTGTACCTAAAACGAGCGCCAATACAAGTGTTGGCACTAAGAATGGCAATATGAATTTGTAATTTTTAATTTTGAATTATTTGTGACGTAATGTACAAAAATTATATAGGATGTACCACAATATACATATTGCTCCAGCTAAGATTGCAATAGCGATTTGCTTGTTGATGATAGCGATAGTGGCGCAGGGACCTAAAATAAAACAACATCCTATTGAAAAGATGATGATATGCATTTTTTCTTTCCCCGCGGATTTCAAACTGAAGAATGGAATCTCGCTAACGAGTAGGTAACAACTTAGTAAACTGCCACCCAACAATATCCATGGTGCCCAAACAGGAAGGGTGATGGTATTGAGGTAGCAGACAAGCGATGCCCAGAAAATAGCGTTTGGTGGAGTCGCAAGACCGATAAAAGAGGTCGTTTGGCGTTCGTCGATATTGAATTTTGCCAAGCGCAAAGCGGAGAACGCTGCCATGAGTAGGGCGATTAGACTCCACCAACCAATAACGGGTTTGAGATAGCACATGAGTGCCATAGATGGTGCGAGACCAAAAGTGATGTCATCGGCGAGCGAATCCAATTGTATGCCCAATGGAGAAGGCACTTTCAGCCAACGAGCAGAGGCTCCATCAAAGAAATCGAAGATGGCTCCTGCAATAATCAAGGCAAATGTCAAGAGGAACAGCTCTTGGGTTGCCATATATACCGCCACCGACCCGCACAAAAGATTTGCGCAGGTCAGTGAGTTAGGTATGATACGTTTAATTTTCATTATATCAATTATTTTTTACCGTAGTTAGCATCTACAATGCGGCGGGCTAAGAAGGTGACGAAGAATGTAGCCGCGCTACATGCAATTACCATCCAGAAGAAGTGTTGATAGCCAATAGCTTCTTGGATATAACCAGCAACAAGACCTGGGAGAATCATACTGAGTGCCATGAAACTGGTGCAGATGGCATAGTGCGAAGTCTTGAACTCACCTTCAGAGAAGAACATCATGTACATCATATATGCGGTGAAACCAAAGCCGTAACCGAATTGCTCAATAGCGATAGCAATAGCGATATTAACCATGTTGGTAGGCAGGAACATGCTGAGGTAAACGAAACTCAAACAAGGCAAGGTCATAGCGAGTGCCATCCACCAGAATGCCTTCTTCAAACCTACTTTAGAGATGTAATATCCGCCAAGGATGCCACCTAATAGCAAGAAAATCACTCCGATAGCGCCATATACAACGCCTAACTCTTGCATAGTCATTCCTAAACCACCTGTGTCACGAGCACCAAGAAGGAATGGATAAATCATCTTCATCAAAAAGCCCTCTGGCAAACGATATAAAAGCATGAAAGCGATAGCTACCCACAATGCAGGTTTGGTGAAATAGGTAGCAAAGGCCTTACCAAAACCCGTAACAATATCTTTGGCTGTAGTGTCAGCATTTGGTTTATCGGTATCTGGACGTGGAGTGAAGAATACGTGCCATACTGCCATAAGAGCAAAAATAACGGCGGTGATAACCATTGTTACTTTCCATGCCATAGGCATATTGGCTTCGCCTTGTTTGATAGTCCAATCGTAGATGATACCAGGGATAGCGATGAGTGCAGAGTTGCAGAATACATTGCTAAGGCGGTAGAATACACTACGCCATCCAATCATCTCGGCTTGTACGCCAGAGGTGAGAGCCAACATATAGAAACCGTCAGCTGCTATATCATGAGTAGCACTGGCAAACGCCATGATAATGAAGGCAATCAGTACACCCGTAAATAGCTTAACCTCAGTTGCCATAGCAGCGATAGTAGCAGGGTCTGGTTGAGGAATAGAGAAGATGGTCAGCACAGCCAATCCCAACATGAGGAATTGCATAGTGAGGAACCACCAGCGTTTGGTTTTGATCAAATCCACGAATGGAGCCCACAAGAACTTCAATGCCCAAGGGAAATAAAGCAATGTGGTGAAGAATGACATCTCACCGTTAGGCACACCCATCTGGTTGAACATAACCATAGAGATGTTGTTTACCAAGAAATAAGGAATACCCTCCAAAAAATACAAGGTAGGTACCCACAACCAAGGATTAATACTTTTCAGTGATTTCATGACCTAAAATGTTGTAAATTTTATTGTTTTTGATAATGATTAATTGTCCGTTGTGAAGCATTTTTTGTGCGGAATTACCTTGCTGAGAAGGAGTGATGATGGATTCTATTCCTGTCTCAACCTTCTCATTGTAATGCAAATAGATACCTTCAAATGGAATGTTGTATTCTTTCTTTTCTGCATCTTTGTTGAGAGAGAAAGAAATATTTTTAAGTTTGATAGGGTATATAGCTATATCATCTTTGACATTGAACAAACTATCTAAATCAATATTGATGCTCATAGGCTGATTAGGTGTAAGCTCTATGCAAGCGTAATTAGCATTGATATCGGTGTTTGCTGCAAAGCCTAAATCAACGCGTGTGATTAATTCGCCTTGAGGGGTGAACTTAAATTCAAGATGCTTTGGAGTCGAGTAGAGGAGTGTATCAGCTGTTAGGGACAATTGAACAACTCGTCCGCCACTATAATTCATATATAAGTATGCTCCGCCGTCTGCATCTGTTTTGATGTCTGTCTTCCATGATGAACTAGATGCTTTTAGAGTCCATCTCTCATCTATTTCTACCATGTTCTCCCAAAGTAAAACGTCTGTATCAACTAGTTCTACTTGAACATTGAGGGTCATGGTGGTCTCGCCTAATTTACCGTGTATAGTCGTAGTACCATTCTTGATAGCGTGCAATACACCATCTTCATCAATATTACAAATGGTATTATCTTCGATGGTCCATTCTACTGCAGATGGAAGAACTTTGAATTGCTTGTTATCTACTACGCCATTGATTTCAATTTCGTAAGGTGTCTTATTGGAAATCAATACATTGTTTAAGCGTAATGATGGGTTGGCTTCATCTACAAGCACAATTTCTATAGGTAGAGATGCTTCATCGTATGTAGCTGTTAGCACACCGCTTCCAAGACAAACAAAGTATCCGTCTTCTGTGATATAACCCGTTTCAGGTGCGCATGATAGTTTGACGCCAGAAAGATTCTTGTCAATCAACATACCGTATTGATTGTATCCCAAAAATTCAGGTTTGATAGCGGCATATTTAGGCAACTTCATAAAGGTAGAAGTTGTGCGCATTTCTGTTACTATCGAATCATCAGGAGCAGTAGAGAAGAGGAATATGCTATTTCCTACAGCGCGAGGTACACCTTCGGTGGTGGGGTTGATAATCTGTCCACCCAGATTGAATTGTGCACTACCACCACCATCGGCACCAGCAGCTTCCCATGCACCAAAATGACGGAGAATGGATGCCATCTCATGGGTGTACATTCCCGGTTTCTCCATAACCATCAGCCACAGCGTATTATGATCTTGGCTCACACCAAAACCTGTGCGTGGATAGTTTCTATTGTTATAATCTTCGTTCCAATTGCGATTCGTTAAGCGTCCTTCACGCAAAACATAGCAGTTACCTGCACTGAGTTGCTTGATGTTTGGACGCTCGCCCGAAAGTGATTCGTACATACCTATGATAAATTGTACTCGGTCACCAATCTTGGCTGTTTCCAAGAATGTCTTGCCCGTACCGCGACCACGGAAAACTGCGTATCCATCTTCTACCTTGGTGCCGCTATTGGTGTTGATACTCACTACCTCGCCAAACATGTGCTGGTTGATTGCCCAATCTTGCTCCAACTTCACCACTACCTCAATCAATGGTAGGTCAGTGCCAAGGCGTTTGTTGATGTCCTCTTTGGTCAATGTAGATTTGGTACCCATATCAGAGTTGAACATCACCACTTCGTTGTCAGATGGGTTGCTGCGGTTGCGGTTTACTTCGCTAATAGGCATAGCTTGGTCGCCAATTGCCAAATGTGCATCCCAAGAGAATTGATCAATATGTGCACGCTTCTGGTCATCAATCATCAGGTAACCAATATCTTGTGAGCGACCTAATTCTGGATCTGGTTCGCCGTGACCAATATTCCAGTTGGTAATATTGGTGCCAATCTTACCATTGCGTACTTGACCTGTGCAAGGCACACCTGTCAAACCATTATATTGACCTTCATATTGGGAAGATACTATCCAGAAATTACAGTTAACCGAACCAATCGAACGATGCTTGGCAGAGTCCAAACGCACGTGCGCATCAGCCATACGCTCTGTATTTCCCATCGTTGTACTATGGCTCTCTTCCACAGTATTGTATGGGTTGGTCAAATCCACTTCATAGATATAGCAATGACGAATGTCATTGGCTTTAGCTGTAATGTCAAAACGAGTATAGATAATACCAGGTCCTACTTGATAACATTCCAATGTATCAATACCATATTGGAGAATGTTAGTGCTATCCAAATTAGTTTGGATATTGATGGTGCCGTGCTGAGCCATAGTGGCTAAACTCATCAGTAATGCTGGAATGAGTAAAAAACGTTTCATATAATATTAGATTTTAGTGTTTATAATAACCGCCTACAAAGGTACTACTTTTTTTTGAGTTGAACAAATTTTTTTGTATAAAAAATGCACTGCCCATCAAATGAGCAGTGCATGACATCGCCAATTATATCTTCTTATTGGAAACGTGCGCGGTTGTCAACTACCTCTGCATGCTCCTCAATCAAGTTAATAGCTTGATATGGAATACTATAAGCAGTACGCATGTTCAAGTTGCTAATCTCTTCTGCTGCGTTCAACTCGCCGTCAGCCACTTTCTTTTCGCCAACAGTCAGCACGTAAACACCATTGTTGCCTTTCACAGGAGCAGAAACCGCATTTGCCTCCAATGCCAATGCTGCACCAATCACAGCTGGCTCTACGCCTGCTGAACCGAGGCGGTAAGATGACATGGAGATACCTTCAGCTGATTTCACTTCTGTGCCGAACAGTTCTGCTGCTGCCTCCAAGGTAGTCACATTCTTGAGTTGGTTCATGATGTACTCAGCTTTCTTGTTGTTTGTTGCTGCAATCACAAGTTCTGCGCGAACTGCCTCCATTGGACGGTAGTCGCCATCGTTAACCTCTGTCAACGCTGCTACTACAAACTGATCACCGCACTCAAACACATCGCTCACTTGACCTTGCTTTGCTTCAAATGCCCAACGAACGATTGGACGGCTGTTCTTCAAGTCATTTACCTTGTCAGTATTCTCGTTCAAACCAAATACAGGAGCTGCGCTAAGTCCTTGAGCCAGAGCTGCTTGGTGCAAAGAGTCTGCGTTGTTGTTTGCTACCACAAATTGCTTTGCTTGGTTGTACAATGCACCATAGGTCTTGCTGCTTGCAGTCACTTTGCGGCTTAAGATAGCCAATTTTACTTTTGGAGTTGCCTTGCTAATATCTGCAATTTTGAAGGTTTGCTCGCCCATGCCGCTTGCTACTGTGAATTTCTCGCCTTTCTTGCCGTTGAATGCTGGCTCTGCGATGTTCTTTTGCAAGTCACTTGCCTTGAACCAACCGAGCTCAACATCTTCGGTGTTGTCATCATTTGCTACCAATATCAACTTCACAGAGTCTGCTTTGTTATAACCGCACTCCATTACGCGCGCGATAGAATAGGTGTCATCTGCGAAGCTCAATTCTGTGCAAGCACCTTTCTTTACGCCCTTGCCAAATGCAAAGTCTTTATATTCAGCAGGAATAGTCTCTTCTGAATAGTCGCGACCATCGTACAACACATCCGAGTTGCTATTTACGAGAGCTGCTACATCCTCTTTTGTACGGAAATCGTTCTCCAAGCTCTTGATTAATTTCTCTACATCTGCAAAATCCTCTGCAGATGGAACGATAGGGAAACTTACATACTCAATCGAACGAGTTGGAGTTTGCTTATATTGCTCTTTCTTCTCGTTGTACAATTTCTTGAGGTCGCCTTCGGTTACTTTCACCAGCGAGTCGGCCACTGCATAATATGGTTGTTGTACAAATTGTACATCTACGCTGTTCTTGCGAGCTTCATAAGCATATTTTGCATCAATGTTATTGGCTGTCACCATCTTGCTCAAGAGGTCAGTGTATTTTTCTTGCAAGTGTGTCAAGCGTACTGCTTTCTCCCAATACATCCAATAGTTCTTTGCTTGTTTCAAACCTTCTGCTTGCTCTGGACTCTCTGACTCTTGCGCCAATGAGTTGAGGAAGTTCACCAACGCAAAGCGGTTGAAACTGCCAGTCTCATCATAGAATGCACGACGTTGTTGAATCAGTTGGTGAGGATTTGCACCAATGCACAATTCGCTCAACTCATCAGCAGTCACATCCATACCAATCTTCTCTGCTTGTTCGCGGAGGGTGTAATCCATCAACATCATTTGCCATGCTTGGTTGCGGAGTTGAATAGTCAAATCCTCGTTGATGTCGTTTGTTCCTGTTTCAATTTTGTACACTTCTTGCAATTGTTCTTTTGCTGCCTCATACTCGGTGTAGTGTACTTGGTGACCTGCTATTTCTGCTACGTTTTCGCGGTTCTTGTTGAAGAAACTGCTACCTGAGTTCAAAAAGTCACCCAAAATAAATGCTAACATAGCCACACCTACTACCACAAGCAGGATTGTGCCATGATTTCTAATTGATTGTAATGTTGCCATAATATTATTTTGTTATTTTATTCGCTGTATATTTCGCTTAGGTTTTACCTCTAATCCCTTGCCTCTAACCTTTAATCTTTCACCTCATATCAAGATTTTACACCAAAAAGCCTGCAAAGTTACTACTTTTTATTGACATGACCAAATTTATTTGCATTTTTACAAAAAAAAGTAAAAAAATCCTATTACTCACTATCGTACGAGGTGGCTAAATGAAATCTAATCTCCTATGTTATTCCTTTAGTTTCCTTATCTTTCCCCTGTCAATTACGTAGGATATACGTAACATATACGTAAAATATACGTAGGATAACCGAGTTATTACCAAAGGATGATGCGATTTTAAACTTAACACCATATTAAGAAAAAAGAGAGTGCATCGTTTGATACACTCTCTTAACACAATTATCAATATCCCGCTTAATCCACTTTTGTTATGGCTTTGACAACAATGTTTCTTAGTTGCCATGTGTGACTTACGGTGTCACATTGGTATTTCCATGCAATATAGCATTTCTTGCCAATCATTTCGGCAGGTAGATTGATTGCACCAGACTCGGTGAAAGTTGTTGCGTTGTACGAGAGTATGGGCAACTCTTTCCAATCTTCAGTTTTAGTAACATCGCCTGTAGAAGATATCAAAACGGTGTATTGTTTTTGGTGTTCTGCTGGCACTTCGGTAGAGAATTTATATTTGAATGTCAATGTAGCCTCTGACATACCTGTTAAATCCAATTCTGGAGTTACCAGCCAGTCTTCGTTAGGAGTGTTGCTACCATTCATTTGGACACATTTGTTTTTACCGCCGATATATTTCCATGTTTGTTCTCCCACAATATTAATTGTATCCATGGTTCCGATTCCTTTGTCAAGTCCTTCATCTAACAGCGTCACTTCCTCTGGCTCTGGTTTTGTCTCTACCATCAATGGGTTAGTACTCTTCCAAATATACGCAGCACCTTGACCGACAGTCTCGTAGGTGTTGCCCATATAATTGGTTAACTTACCATATATAACCACGAAGTCGCCCACTGCAACTGCGTTAGGATCATTAATCTTGGTGCCGTTCAAACCATATACTTGGTAGGCAATAAAATCATTTTGAGAATTCTTTCCCTTTACGTTTTCCATATAGAATTGTGCATTGCCATAGTTGGATACACCGTCAGCATGCTTGTCGTGTATCTTCTTTACGTACCCCATTACATAGTACTCCTTGTCGGTAGTCGCTCCACTTGCCAATGCAGCACAAATCTCACGTGCTTTGATTACATCAATAGCTTCTGCAGGAATGTTCCAAGCTTTTGCTTCTTCAGGAATAACGAGCTCCTCTGGCTCTTCTGGCTTAACTTGCTCGTTGAGCAATGGATTGGTTGATTTCCAAATATATGCAGCGCCTTTACCAACAGTCTCATATGTACCACTGTAATTAGTCAGTTCGCCATAAATTACCACAAAATCTCCAACAGCCACAGCGTCAGGGTCGGAAAGTTTTTGGTTGTTTGGGCCATATACTTGGAATGCCAAAAAGTCATCGCTAGAGTTTGCTCCCTTGACTTCTTCCATGTAGAATTGTGCATTGCCATAGTTGGATACACCGTCAGCGTGCTTGTTGTGGATTTTCTTTACATAACCCATGACATAGTATTTAGTACCTGTTGTTGCTTCACTTTCTAATGCAGCACAGATATCACGTGCCTCTGATACGGTAATCGCTTCGGCAGGAACATTCCAGCCTGCTGTATCAGGGGCTTCTACTGGTGGAATAACTGGTGTTTCTCCGTTATCAGGACGGTCGGTTGGACCAATAAATGGTGGGATTGTCATTTCACATGCTGTGAACATCAACAACGCAGCGGTGAAAATGAATGTTGAAAAATGTTTGATGGTTTTCATTCTATTGTTTGATTAGTATTATTCTACAAAATTGCATACTTATTCAATTTCAGTCTGCAAAATTACAAAATCTTTGTCATATACACAAAAATATGTCCAAAAAAAAGTGAATTTGACATAAGAAAGGCGCAAAAAGCATGAAAATCATATTTTTTATTAAAAATATTTTGTGGATTGAGAAAAATGTAGTACCTTTGCACGGTGAATTGCGAACGTATGTTCGTGTCGCAATCAAAAACGCGTTTTTATTAATTAATTTAGGAGGATAAAACTATAGCAAATCCACAAAAGGGTCCACAGCAACGTCGTGGCCGCGTAGAAAAAGAAATGCCCAACCGCATCAACGATGCAATTCGTGGCGTGAAGGAAGTTCGCCTTGTAGGCGATAATGTAGAGCAAGGTGTGTATTCGTATGAAGCAGCAATGCGCATGGCGGATGATATGAACTTGGACTTAGTAGAAGTCTCAGCCAATGCCGTACCACCTGTGTGCCGTATCTTGGATTATCAGAAATTCCTCTATCAAAAGAAACGCAAGGAGAAAGAGATTAAAGCGAACTCTGCTAAGGTTGTAATCAAAGAGATTCGTTTTGGACCTCAGACTGATGAGCACGATTACAACTTTAAGCTCAAGCACGCGCAAGAGTTTTTGAAAGACGGCAACAAGGTGAAGGCATATGTATTCTTCCGTGGTCGTAGTATTTTGTTCAAAGACCAAGGTGAGTTGCTGCTAGCGCGTTTTGCGAATGACCTTGAAGAGTATGGCAAAGTAGAAGCTATGCCAAAATTGGAAGGCAAACGCATGATTGTAAACATAGCTCCAAAGAAATAGTCGTAGGGCCACCAATGGCTGCCTGAGACTTAAAATAAATATTAACAATTTAAATTATTAACAAAATGCCAAAGGTAAAGACTAATTCCGGTGCTAAAAAAAGATTCGCTCTTACCGGAACGGGCAAAATCAAGCGTAAACACGCTTACAAGAGTCACATTCT
>CAMEKM010000053.1 GCA_945921355.1 uncultured Bacteroidales bacterium | reverse complement strand
TATGCACTTCAAAGTGCTAATATCTCTCGTATTTTCGCCACACTTGGCGCTGATCCTCACCAACTTTCCTTCTTTTGGGTGCTCCCTCCATTGATGGGTATGATTGTGCAACCATTGGTGGGTAAGTATTCCGACAAGACTTGGAATTTTCTTGGTCGTCGCAAACCTTACCTCATCGTAGGTGCGCTCATCGCGGTGGCTGTGATGTTGCTTTTGCCTAATGCAGGTAACTTCACTTTCGGTCAATCCCTTTTCTTGGGCTTGAACGCAGCTATGTGGTTTGGACTCTTTTCGCTCATGTTCCTTGACACCTCTATTAACATAGCGATGCAACCATTCAAGATGATGGTAGGCGATATGGTCAACGAGGAGCAAAAAGGTTTGGCTTATTCTATCCAATCATTCCTTTGCAACGCAGGTTCGCTTGCGGGCTATATCTTCCCAATCCTATTTACTTGGGTAGGTATTGCTAACACAGCTCCAGAGGGCGTTATTCCTGATTCTGTGAAGTGGAGCTTCTATATTGGCGCAGCTATTCTCATGCTCTGCGTGCTTTATACGTTTGTGACCGTCAAGGAGTTGAATCCAGAGGAGTATGCTAAGTTCCATGGTTTGGAAACTAAGAAGGACGAGAAGAAACAGGACGCAAGTTTTATCCGATTGCTCATTGACGCACCTTCTACCTTCTGGACAGTAGGTCTTGTGCAATTCTTCTGCTGGGCTGCTTTCCTCTTCATGTGGACGTATTCCAATGGTGCTATCGCTACCCAATGTTTTGGTTGGGATGGCGCTTCTACTGCTGCTGAGCCATTCCAAAACGCTGGTAACTGGGTAGGTGTTTGCTTTGCTATTCAGGCAGTTGGCTCGATGCTTTGGGCATTGGTTATGCCTGCTTTGGAAAAGAAATTCCACAATAAGGGTGCGTATGCTATCTCATTGATTGTCGGTGCATTAGGATTTATTTCTACATTGTTTGTGACCAACCAATACGTATTGCTTGTGTCTTATGCGTTCATTGGTGCAGCATGGGCAGCGATGTTGGCAGTGCCATTCACTATTTTGACGAACTCGCTCAAGGGTGATAATATGGGTTATTATTTGGGCTTGTTCAACTGTACGATTTGCTTGCCTCAAATCGTGGCTGCATTGATTGGTGGCTTTATCCTTAAGTATGTATGCGCGGGCTCGCAAGTAGGTATGTTGGTGGCAGCAGGTGTACTGCTTCTCCTCGGTGCCATTAGTGTAGCCCTCATCAAAGAAGGCAAAAAATATTAATCAGTTAAATAGTTGATTTTGTTTTGCTCCACAAATGCGACGCAGTTGCATTCATTTGGAGTAAAAACAAAAACAAGTAACATGAAATTGACGATAATTGTCGTTTGAATTGACCTTAATTGTCGTAAAAAAGAAAACAACTAAAAAAACAATAATTAACAAATTCTTAAAATCTTAAAACAAATCATGATGAAAAACAAGACATTTTTACTTGTAATGTTTGCAGCATTCTCTCTGTCAATGTCTGCTCAGATTACAGGTACCGTTTTGGAAGCATCGACCGATTTCCCAGTTATTGGTGCCAGTGTCGTTGAAGTAGGCACAACCAATGGTGTGATTACGGATTTCGATGGTAATTTCGTGCTCAACGTAGCTGAGGGTGCTCAAATTCAAATCAGCTATATGGGTTTTGCAGCACAAACACTTGCAGCCAAAGATGGCATGATTGTAAAATTGGAAGAAGACACGCATGTCCTCCAAGAAGTCGTAGCTATCGGTTATGGTTCACAAACTAAAAAAGAAATCACTGGTTCTGTAGCTAGTGTCAAAGCAGATGATTTCAACAAGGGTTCTTTCAATAGTCCTACTGGTTTGCTCCAAGGTAAAGTCGCTGGTTTGACTATGTCTAAAGATGCGGGTGGTGACCCTACTAACCGCGATTTTAGTGTTCAAATCCGTGGTGCTGGTTCACTCACAGGTTCTACTACTCCTTTGTTTATTATTGATGGTGTACCTGGTGCAAGTATGAACAATATCAACCCTAACGACATCGAGTCAATGGATGTCCTCAAAGACGGTTCTGCTGCTGCTATCTATGGTACTCGTGCAAATGCGGGTGTGATTATCATCACTACTAAGAAAGGTAAAGAGGGTAAGACGCAAGTAGAGTACACTGGTTCTGTTAGTACTGCTAATACGGCTGGTCGTATCAAACTTTATGGTCGTGAAGACTTCATTGCTGCTGGTGGTGTGGACTACGGTTATGAAACTGATTGGTATAAAGAAATTACCCGCGTACCTGTTTCTACCGAGCACAATATTGCACTATCTGGTGGTATGAAGAATGTTGACTACCGCGCTTCTATCAATTATAAACTTAACCAAGGTCTGGCTAAAAACTCTGATTTCCAAGAGATTATGGCGCGTGCAAGCGTTAACCAACATGCTTTGAATGACATCTTGGAGTTCAACTATAATGCTTCTTACTCAAAGACTTACTCTTCATGGGTTTCTCACGAGGCTTATCAACAAGCAATGAAGTTCAATCCAACAATGCCTGTTTATACCACTCCAGATGATCCTAACTATCTCAAATATGGTGGTTACTATCAAAACTTTGATAAATCTGGTTTCTCTAACCCTGTTGCTATCGTAATGCAATCTACCGATCAAGGTACTGACCAAACATTCTTGGGCTCTATCCGTGCTACTATCAAACCTGTTACTGGTCTTCGTATTAGCGCTTTCGGTTCTTATCAATTTTGGAACCAATCTACTGGTAAATATTTGCCTTCTAACTCTGTAGCAGGTAATGGTACAACTGGTCAGGCTTCTAAAGGCAATAACTTCAATACAACTCGTATGTTTGAGGCTACCATTCAATATACCAATGAAATTAAGTCTCATGCCTTTACTATCTTGGCTGGTTATGCTTACCAAGATTTCGTATCTGAGAGCTTTAGTGCAAGCAATACGATGTTCCCAACCGATGACTTCTTGTACAATAATATGGGTCTTGGCGAGGGTTTGAATAACCTCACCAACGGTGGCTCTAAAGACGGTATTGGTATCTCTTCTTGGAAAGAGGAGTGGAAACTCGCTTCTGCTTTTGGTCGTATCAACTATAATTATGACCAACGCTACTTCCTCAATGCTTCTATCCGTGCGGAAGGATCTTCTAAGTTCGGTGCAAACAACCGTTGGGGTTACTTCCCTGCTGTTTCTGCAAGCTGGTTGATTACAAATGAGGATTTTATGCGTGGTCAAGAAGTAGTTGATGAACTCAAACTCCGTGCTGGTTATGGTGTAACAGGTAACATGCCTGACGCTTGCTATCCTTGGATTGGTCGTATGAGCAAGAACGAGGATTATGCTTACTTCGGTGATAATAAGGTGGCTACATGGTCACTCGCTACTGTGCCTAACCCAGACCTCAAATGGGAGACCAAGCACGAGGTAAACGTAGGTATTGACTTCTCATTCTTGAAGGGTCGCCTCTCTGGTGCTATTGACTACTACAATCGTACAACTCGCGACTTGCTCTATTGGTACGCTGTGGATGCTTCTAAGTACGAGGCTGGCTCTATGTTGTTGAACTTGGGTTCATTGCAAAACCAAGGTGTTGAACTTGCACTCACCGGTTTGGCTATTGACCGCAAGAACTTTACTTGGAACCTCGGTTTAACCTTGGCACACAACAAGAACAAAGTGCTCTCTCTTGGTAACGATGAGTTCATCTTCCCTGAGGCTGACAAACAACGCGGTGGCGTAGGTGACGGTTCTGTAGGATGGACTTCACAGAAGTTCCAAATCCTTGAGGAAGGTGAGTCTGTAGGTAACTTCTATGGTTACAAGTTCTCTCGTATTGGCGAGGATGGCACATTCTATGGTTTTGATGCCAATGGAACCGAAAAGAAATTCTCTCAATTGAAGGGTAAAGACAAAGTGATTCTTGGTAACGCATTACCTATCATCACTTGGGGCTTGAGTTCAAGTATGTCATTCTACAATGTGGACTTCTCATTCAACCTTCGAGGTGCTATCGGTGGCAAATTGCTCAACACCAAGCGCCTTGCATATGGTAACAACTCATCACTCGCTTCTGGTAATATGATCGTTAGCCCAGATAACGGTATCACTCCTCCAAAGGTAATGACTGACTACTACCTCGAGAGCGGTACATACGCTAAGTTGGGTGACGTAACGATTGGTTATACTTTCCCACTTAAGGATGATGTGAAGAAATATTTGACTAACGCACGTATTTATTTCACAGCTCAAAACTTGGCTACTATCTCCAACTATTCTGGAGTCGATCCTGAGACAGTTAATATGTCAGGTCTTGAGCCTGGTATTGAAGGTGTAACTTACTATCCTATTCCACGCACATTCATGTTGGGTGTTAATTTGACATTCTAATAACTGTTAAATGTATAATAATCAATTTTTGAAAACGAATATGAAAAAGATAATGTTTTTATTAGCAGGTGTTAGTTTGTTCCTTACATTCAATGCTTGCGACTTGGATCCTCAAATCTACAGCGAGTACGATCGCGAAGGATTTGAGCAAAGTGAATCCGCTATTGATCCTAAGTTGGGTGACGTATATGTAAACCTCCAACGTGAGTATGGTTATGCATACCGCGAGGGTTTCTGGTCTCTCCAAGAGAATACTACTGACGAGTGTGTCGTTCCTACTCGCTTCGCGGGTGACTGGTACGATGGTGGTGTTTTTTGGGCACTCCACAACCACCGTTATGATTCTAAGACACGTGAGATTTCTGCAAACGGTCAAGCTGGTAACAACGCATGGGCTTTTGCATACCGCGGAATCTCTAAATGTAACTCCATGATGAAGTGGATGCGTTCCATCGAACTCGATGTGAAACGCCCTGCTGAGATGGCTGAGCTCTATATCCTCCGTGCTTGGTATCACTACCTGATGCTCGATAACTTTGGTAATGTACAATTTGTATCGCAATTAGGTGACAATGGTTACCAAGCTAAACAAGGTGAACGCCACCAAATCTTTGACTCTATCATGGTGGACTTGCACAAATACGTGCCACAAGCTTCTGAGAACAAAATCTACTCTCGCGTGAACAAGCACGTGGGTTGGATGGTACTCGCTAAGATGTACCTCAATGCTGAGGCATGGGGTGTAGTAGGCAAATCAGAATTTGCTAAGTCTGCGGATGAGTGCTACAAGAAAGCGGCTCTCTACTGCGACTCTATCATCGCATCGGGTGCATACAAACTCACTCCTAACTACTTTGACAACTTCATGGTGGAGAACCAAGGCTCTTCTGAGAATATCTGGTGCGTGTTCTACGATGCTTCTTTCTCTAAGGGTATGCAGTTCCACATGATGACCCTCCACTACGCTTCTCAAAACTCATATGGTTTGCAGAACCAACCATGGAATGGCTATTGTACAACTCAGAAGGTGCTTGGTCTATATGGCGAGGGTGATACACGTATCAACTGCTGGGAGCGTGGCCAACAATACGATAAACAAGGTACTGCTCTTTCTGTAGATGTTGCTATCGATAGTGTTACTTATGTGCAAATGCCTGAGTATGTGCGCAAGCCTAAGAACTGGCCTGCTACCTTCGAGGCATTCGTAGCAGATGCAGGTCGTGATGATAAGGGTAAAGTTCAATCTAAGACTTATACTTTCCCTGCTGTATTTACCGACACTATTACTACTCTTACCAATAGTGCAGGTTACAAGATTTACAATATCTTTGAGGGTGCTCGTTTCGTGAAATTCCAAATCCAAGAGGGTGTAGCTGACCATATGAGCAATGACTTCCCTATCTATCGTTTGGCTGATGTTTATCTCATGAAGGCTGAGGCTTTGATGCGTGCTAATGGTGGCGCTGCTAATGAGGCTGCCGTGGCTGCTGCTAACGAGGTTCGCCTCCGTGCTGGTGCTACGGCTTACAACGAGGCTACTCTCACTCTTGACGAACTCTGCAACGAGCGTTGCCGCGAGTTGATGTGGGAAGGTCACCGTCGTCAAGACTTGATTCGCTTTGGTCGTTACACAGGTCCAAAGTCTGTTCAAGATGATAGCGACCCTGCTAATCTCTGGATTTTGAAATATACAGACGATAAGGCTACTGATGATCTGCCAGGTCAAAAGCCATTCCAAACTCCTGATTATATGAAGATATTCCCATTGCCAGACTATGTAGTGGCTAATGGTTTTGTTCAAAATCCAGGATATGATGAATAAGAAATAAAAACACCTGTTTTTAATTAACTTAATATTAATTTTTAACTTTATTACAAAATGAAAAAGATTGCATTTGTATGTGCAGCGGTTCTCGGATTGTTTACCGCTTGCGAGAAGACAGCAGAATTGGCTGTTTCTCCAGAGAATCTCGTTATGTATGTAGGTGACGAGATTCAAGTTAAAGCTACCCTTGGTGGGGAAGCTGTAGTTGCCACATGGGCTTCTGCTGATGAGGCTGTAGCTACTGTAGAGGCTGGTCTCGTTAAGGCCGTTGCAGTAGGTGCTACTACTGTTACAGCTACTTACGAAGGTCAAACTGCTAACGTTAAAGTTGTTGTAGAGAAAGTTGTAGAAGATCAACCAGCTCTTGAGGCTCCAGGTGCAGGTAAAGTTACTATCTGCGTTCAAGTTCCAGCTCCTCTCTGCGAAGGTTCATTCGTAGTTATCCCAGGTTCTTTAACTTCTTGGAACGAAGGTGATGCTAAAGCTAATGGTCAAGCTACCGAATTGGTAGAAGGTACTACAACATGGTATGCAGGTACTTTTGAGTGGGGCGCAGACAAAGCGTTCAAAGTTGCTCACTGTGCTGCTGACGGTACATGGAAATGGGCTAATCAAGCGTTGAAGGGTACTCTCATTGAAGGTGATGTAACTCTTGCTAAAGACAAAGGTGACCAAATTACTGGTGATAACGTAATTAATTCTGACAATCAGGTAATCTATGTTTCTGTTGAAGAATGGGAACTCAGTGCTTGTGTAGAAACAAATAAAGCAGGTACTGCTACTTTCAATTTGACCGCAGTTGGTTTCCCTGCTGAGGCTCAATTTGCTATTGCAGGTTCTGGTCTTGAAGCTGGTGCATGGGCTTGTCCTCCTCCAGCAGAGCACATTATGAAAGCTTTGGGTGATGGCAAATTTACTCTCACTTTGGATGTTCCTGCTACTTTCCAATACAAGTATCTTGTTGCTAAGGACGGCGTTAATTTTGACTGGTTCTCTGCTTCTAACTACAATATGCCAGTTTCTCTCGAAGCTAATGATACTGAGACTTTGCCAGCGGAAACTCCTGCTGAGTAATTAAGCATTAATATTCATTTCGAGAATATATAATTTCTCATCCTCGCCCTGTGGCACTCGCCACAGGGCTTTTTTATGGCATATTGTTACATTTTCTGGCATAATATTTGCATATGTCAAAAAAAAGATGTAATTTTGCGGCGATATAAAGTATACTATGCTATGAGTACATTAGAAATTAATGCCTTTAAGGGCGAATTAGCACGTGAGATGCTCAATGTAGAGAGCTTTGAGGTGTTGCAAAAAGTACAACGCTGTCTTCATCGTGCTATTAGGCAAGAACAAAAAGAGGGCTATATTGAAAAGCAAGAAATTCTTACATCTATTCGAGAAGGGTTGCTTGAAGTGAAAAATGCTCAAAAATCTGGAATTCAGTTAATGACAGCAACAGAATTGTTAAATGAATTATAGTATTAAGGTTGCTCCTCGATTCGCTCGCGAACTGAAGCAGTTAAGTAAAAAATATCACTCCCTCAAGCAGGATTATGCGAGATTTTTAGAGGAATTATGTGATAACCCAAACGCAGGAGTTGATTTGGGTTGTGGACTAAGAAAAGTCCGTATGGCAATTGCTTCTAAAGGTAGAGGAAAAAGTCATGGAGCTCGAATAATTACATTTACAGCCTTAGTGACAACGAATGATAGTGATATCATTTTACTTACCATCTACGATAAATCAGAACGTGAATCAATATCGAAGCAAGAGGTAGAAAATATCCTCTTAGAAATAGGTTTGAAATAACATTTCGAGAATATATAATTTCTCACCCTCGCCCTGTGGCACTCGCCACAGGGCTTTTTTATGAATATAAAGTATTATTTCCTTGAAGAAAGGATAAAATGCGCTTAATATTTCCTTTTTTTTGGGAAAAATATGAAAAATATTTCCGTATTTCAAGGAAAAGTTGTATCTTTGCACCGAATTTCAAATACAAAAGTTATGTTAAAGGATATTCTTAAACAATTGATTCTAACAAAGCAAGCAGAAATACCATATTCTGTAATACCTCGAGATGAGGCTTTACCTACTCAATGCAAAGCTATTGTTACTATACCTGGAGTGAGGCGTTGTGGCAAATCCACAAAAATGCAATTAGTCATCAATGATTTGGTTGCTCAAGGTGTTGCTAAAACAAATATCCTATGGCTCGGATTTGATGATGAACGTCTTTATGATATGACTAAGCAAGATTTAGATCTTGTACTTGAAGCATATCGAGAATTATATTCAGAAATCTCATTGAGGGATGTATATATGTTTTTTGATGAGATACAATTAATCAAGGATTGGGAATTGTTTGTTGTGCGAGTTTACAAGACTTATTGCCAACATATTTATATTAGCGGAAGTAATGCAAAGATGCTCAGTCAAGAGATTGCTACTACTCTTAGAGGATATGGTGTGGAGTATCCGACATACCCTTTGAGTTTTGCTGAATATTGTCGTTTCAAGAATATACCAACTAAGCATCTATTGGAAGATGATTTAGTTCGCCTACGTTTAGCATGGGATAATTATAATACAGAAAGCGCTTTCCCAGAGGTGGTACTTGCAAAAGAAAAAAGTATCCGAGAAAAATTACTTCAGGGATATTACAATGCTATGTTATTCCGCGATTTAGTAGAAAGATATTCTATTTCACAAGTTGGTACATTGCGTTATTTTATCAAGCGTTTAATGAATAATTTAACTAAGCCAACATCTATAAATGCTATATACAATGATATTCGTTCACAGGGCTTGAAAGTAACAAAAGATGATTTGTACTTGTGGGCTGATTATTTGTGTGAATGTTTTATGTTTATTCGAATTTCTAAATTCACTAAATCACTCGTGAAAGAACAGCGAAATGCATTTAAATATTATTTTATTGATAATGGTATGCGACAAGCAGTTTTGTTGCCACAAAGTCATGATAATGGAAAATTATTAGAGAACAATGTCCTATTGCATTTGTGTCGAAATTGTGGTATGCTTGATAAAATCACTTATTACCAGAGTAATAAAGAGTGTGATTTTGTAATTCAACAAGCAGATCATATCAAGCAGCTCATTCAAGTAACTTGGACTATGGATGATAAAGAAACAAGAGAACGTGAAATAAATGGTATTTTAGAAGCTTCAAGAGCGACAGATTGTAATAATATGTTGATTATCACACATAACGAAGAAGAAACAATCACAATAGAGGATAAAACAATATCGGTTATTCCTGCTTGGAAATGGATGTTATAATAATTAAGCATTTACTCTTCGAGAATATATAATTTCTCACCCTCGCCCTGTGGCAAACGCCACAGGGCTTTTGTGTGGCATATTTTTAATTTTGTAAAAAAATATTTGGCAGTGTCAAAAAAATATACTACCTTTGCAGTCAAATGAAGCATGAGATACATACAAATATATCCATAGATTTGTTTAGCAAGCATTTGTTTTGGGATATTGATCCAGATACATTCAATTTAGATCAATGCCCTGCGCAGATTATTGAGCGTGTGTTAGAGAGGGGAGAGTGGCAGGATTGGTGTTTGATACGTGATTACTATTCCTTGCCATACATTGCTGATGTATGTAAAAGAATTCGTTCTTTAAGTCCAGAAGCATTGAGTTATATTTGTTGTGTTACCCAAACCAAGAAAGAGGATTATAGATGTTATCACTTCGCACAATCGAACCCCACACCCTGGAACTCTTAAAAAAACTTATGACTTTACCAGAGCTTGCATCGTTGCGCCTTGTTGGCGGAACTGCTTTGGCTTTGCAATACGGTCATCGCTCTTCTATGGATTTGGATTTGTTTGGAACAATTCAAATGGATGGTTTAGAGTTGCAAGAACTATTAGATAAATTAGGTACACTTCGAGTCGAAAATGAACGCAAGAATATTCATCAGTATTACATAGATAATGTGAAAGTGGATATTGTGAATTATTCATATGATTGGATATCTCCAATATATGAGGTAAATGGAATTCGGTTAGCCGCACCACCAGATATTGCAGCGATGAAAGTAAATGCGATAGAGGGAAGAGGAACAAAGAAGGATTTTATTGATATGTATATGTTGTTGCAAAACTATACTTTGGCTGAAATCCTGAATTTCTATCAGCAAAAATATCCGACTTATTCTATTTTTCGAGCCTTGCGTAGTTTGACATATTTTGACGATGCTGAGATGCAATTGATGCCTAAAATGTATATCCCTATTTCTTGGGAAACTATGAAAAACGACATCATCAATTGTGTGAAGAACTATTAGTATCTTCAGAAAATCATATCAAGTATTTTCTAATTATGAATATATACTTTCTCACCCTCGCCCTGTGGCACTCGCCACAGGGCTTTTTTATGAAAAAAATGGCAGTTTCAAAAAAAATACTAACAAGTACTTGTATATGTACATTATTTTATGTAA
>CAMEKM010000052.1 GCA_945921355.1 uncultured Bacteroidales bacterium | reverse complement strand
CGCTAAAATATTTGCCATAGTATTTTTGTTTTTTTTATAATTCTTACTTGCCTATTACTTGCCTATTATATGCCTATTGTATGCCACCTATTTACCACCTGCCTACATAGAGACTTCATAGGGACTTCATAGGGACTTCATAGGAACATCACCGAGACTTTACCGTGACTTCTTCGTGCCATCTACGGACTAACAATTGCAGTTTCCGCAGCCTCCTTCTTGGCAATCACTGCCACAGTTCCCGCCATTGCAATGACCGCCACAGCCACCGCAACCGCGATGGTGCAGTGCTTTCAACTCGCCTTCGGTTACTTCGCGAAGATTCAACACTTTGCCCACAAAGTGCAAGTTCTCGCCTGCCAATGGGTGGTTGAGGTCAATGGTTACATTATCGGCGGTAATCTCTGCTATCTGTGCATTGATGACTTGTCCGTCAACAGTATTCATCGGTACGATAGCACCTACATATACACGCTCGCTGTCGAATTCGCCATCGCCATTGTAAAACATCTTCTTGTCCAATGTCAATACGCCCTCATCGTCGTACTCGCCGTATGCGTCTTGGCAGGCAATGCGGAAATCAAATGCTTCGCCCTCTGCCAATCCTTCCATTTGTTGCTCAAAGGCAGGCAACATCATGCCTTCGCCGTGGCAATATACCAATGGAGCTTCAGCGGTAGCTTTCTCCATCAATTCTTCTTGTCCATTCTCGCCATCTACGTACAAATCGTACTCCAGCGTTACTACTTTCTTTGCTTCAATTTTCATATTTTCTTAACTTTTTAACTCTAAACTCTAAACAGTAGCGGCTCAGCCGCGTTCACTAAACACAAAACTACCACCAATCAATCCGCTTACCTGTGGCATCTGCGCTACTCTTGTCATACTTCAAGTCTGCCAACATGCTTGCGTTGACACCGATGTGGAAGGTATAACTTTTGTACGGACCAAAAGGCACAAAGCTTGCGCTCATGCTCCAGCAGTGCAAATCGCGGCTCACATTGATGCTGGTGTAGGACATCTTCTTGGCATTCACATCGTAGCTGAGTGAGGTGCTTGCTTTCCAACCGCTACCCAAACCAATCGAGGCAGAGAAACTTAGGTTGTGGCGGAACTCCATCTTGGGGTAATTGCGTTTCTCGTCCCATTCATTACCTGCACCATATCGCAAACTATACGACACGCTCAAGCTCCAAGGAATCTTGGCAAAGAGATAACCATCATCGGTGACTTCATCTTTCTTCTTCTTCGTTTTTTTCTCTGCTGGCTTTTCTGGCTCAATGATTTCTCCTGTCATTGGGTCAATCGTAGGTTCGGCTAATACCTCTTCCTGCTCAGGTTCTTTATCTTTTTTATTATCACGGTTAAACCATCGTTTCACCACATCATTGTTAAAGGTGTAGCTAAAACTGGTACTCGTTCCCAAGAAGTGTGGGAAGCGACCGTGATTCCAATACAGTTCATTGCAACGCACGTGGCTGCCGCTGGCAGTAGTGGTGTACATGTATGGGTCGAATTGTCCGCTGAGGTTGATAGTGTAGTTCACTTTCGGAATCTTGATACGCAAATTCACCGAGAAGTTCTGCCAATTCATAGAGTCGGCGATAAAGTTATATCCACCACCAATACTCAAATTATCGATAATACTATATACCTTATATGGCTCTTTGCCAGTGGTATCTTTGTCGTTGCGCAGTTTCATCTCCAAGTTGTTTCCTAATGAGAAACCCAATGTAGCTGCTGCACCGCGACTGGGTGCCTCTTTGAAACGGGAATAGTGTACTACTTCATAAATGGGCAAACCATTCTCGTCCAGCTTGGGCACGATATTACCTGCGGCATCCTTAGTCGTAATCAATCGGTCATAACTGCCGTAGAAACCACCATAGCGTTTTGCCCAATAGTCTTGCCCAAAGTCGGGGTGATAGCTAAAGCTTATGGATGGTGTCATCACATGGCGGAAACGGTCCACCTTGTCGCCAAACCATTTGCGGAATGGGATATAGAAACCATATAGTTTGGTGGACATGCTGATACTGGCATTAAAGTCATAGACGTTGTAGAAGCCCATGACGGTATCTTTCTGCACTTGGTTGAGTTCTTCGTTCCAACTCTGATCCACACGTGAGAAAAACATACGGTCGTTAAAGCTGATGCTGGGCGTGATGCTCAAGTACTTAAATGCCATGAACGATGCCGATGAACTCAATGTGTGCTTCAATCGGTTGTCCCAATCTTTCACAAAGTTCGACTTGAAGAAATAGTCCTCCTTACATGTGATGGAGTTGGTGAAACTACCATTATACTGCAAACTAATCTTCTCATACCATTTCTCTTTGCCCACCCGCACTTTGCGTTTGAATGGGTAGATACGGCTCATGCTTACATTCAAGCTTGGTAGGTTGACATTGAGCGTAGAGTCTTTGGTACGCTGTGTGAGGTTCATGCTGATACCGATATTCCATGGACTATCGGGGAAGCGTTGTGTATAGCTGATGCTACTGCTCGTGGTGTTCTCGGAGTTGGCAGCCACGTTGTAGTAGCTATTGATATTGCTGCGGTTATATCCTGCGGTCTTGAAGTTGACGCTTGCCGAGAAGTTATTGTATGGATTGGCTTTGGCATCTTGTGTGTGACTCCATTGTACTTGCAAGTTCTTTGCTACCTTATAATCTGGCATATCTTTCTCACCTGTCACGTCCCATCGGTAGTTGATGCTGAAATTACCTCTAAACTTATATCGCTTCTGGTACTGACTTCTTGCTCTTATAGCCCACGTGCCTCGTGTGTATATATCGCCTGTTACTTCCAAGTCCATATAGTCGTTGATGGCGAAGTAATAGCCTATGCCCGATAGGTATAATCCGCGTGTGTAATCATCTCCGAAGTTAGGCATGATGAATCCGCTGCTGTATTGATTGGTAAATGGGAAGAATCCGAATGGTATAGCCAGTGGCAATGGCACATCGCCCACCACCAGATACGCAGGACCAGTAGCGATGTAGTCGCCTGGCTTCACTTTCGCTTTAGTCATTCTTAAGTAGAAGTGGGGATGGTCATGTTGATCACAGGTGGTGTATTTACCGCCGGCCATCATAAGTTGTCCATCGTCGACTTTCTTGGTTTTGTCAGCAATGATGTATCCTTCACCTTGTTCGGTAACGGCATTACGAATGAAGCCTTTTTGTGTTTTGAGGTTGTAGATGATCTCGTCAGTCTCGTAGCTGTCGTTGCCTTCTGAGAAGACAGGTTTGCCAATCCATTCATTTTCGATGGTGTCATATACGCCTTGTGCGTGCAAGGTGCTGCTGTCCATGCTCACTCGGATATACTCGGCAGTCAATCCCATGGTTTTGTATTTCAAGTCGCCGCTGCCGTAGATATGTGCGATGCCTTTGCCTGTGATGATCATCGAGTCGTTGGAGGTGTATTCAATACGTGCATCGATGGCTTGTTTTTTTGCAGTTGGTGTGGGTAGGGTGTCAGGCGGCAGTTGAGAGTAGTTACTGCTTATCTCGCTTTCGCTCGAACGATCACTCGCAGAGCTTGTGTGCGAGAGTGTGTCCTGGATAGTGGTCTGTGCTACCATTGGATGCGCCAACAGTAGCATTGAGATGACTATGAACAGGTGTTTGATTTTCATCTGACTTCCATACAACAATTTATACGCATATACGCGCGCATTTGCACAAAAAAGCGTGCAAAGGTACAAAAAAAAATGCACAAATACAAGAAAAAACGCAGAAAGTTTACTTTTGGCGCGATTTTTCTTGTAAAACCTTAAAAAACTCTTTAAAACTTTTTCAACCCAAAATTTGCATGCGTGCAATTTTTTTTGTACCTTTGCACGCTGATTTTGCAAAATTATCAAAACAATATAAATATGGAGTTTAAGTATGCACCAATGTTTCAACTGGGAAAGGATGAAACAGAGTATTATCTGCTGACCAAAGACCATGTATCGGTTGGCGAGTTTGAAGGTAAACCTATCCTCAAAATTGAGGCGGAAGGTCTTACAAAAATGGCTAATGCAGCCTTCTCGGACGTGAGTTTTATGCTGCGTCGTAGTCACAATGAGCAAGTAGCAAAGATACTGCGCGACCCGGAGGCAAGCGATAATGATAAGTATGTAGCATTGACCTTCTTGCGCAATGCAGAAGTGGCATGCAAAGGTCAGTTGCCACTCTGTCAAGACACAGGTACCGCTATTATCCATGGCGAGAAAGGTCAGCAAGTGTGGACGGGCTATTGCGACGAAGAGGCACTCAGCAAAGGTGTGTATCTCACCTATACTGAGCGTAATCTCCGCTATTCGCAAAACGCTCCGCTCAATATGTATGACGAGGTGAATACCAAGTGCAATTTGCCAGCACAAATTGATTTGGAGGCTACCGAAGGTATGGAATACCATTTCCTTTGCGTAACCAAAGGTGGTGGTTCTGCCAACAAGACCTACCTCTATCAAGAGACCAAAGCACGTATCCAAAATCCAGGCACACTCATTCCATTCCTCGTGGAGAAGATGAAGAGCCTTGGTACTGCAGCATGTCCACCATACCATATCGCGTTTGTGATTGGCGGTACGAGTGCAGAGAAGAACTTGCTGACTGTGAAATTGGCCTCTACCCACTACTACGACACCTTGCCAACTACGGGCGATGAGACAGGTCGTGCGTTCCGCGACATAGAGTTGGAGGAACAACTGCTGAAAGAAGCATACAAGATTGGACTGGGTGCGCAGTTCGGTGGCAAATACATGGCACACGATATCCGTGTGATTCGTTTGCCTCGCCACGGCGCAAGTTGCCCAATCGGCTTGGGCGTAAGTTGCTCGGCTGACCGCAATATCAAGTGTAAGATCAACAAAGACGGTATTTGGATTGAGAAGATGGATAACAATCCTGCTTCGCTCATTCCTGAAGAACTGCTTAATGCTGGCGAAGGCGATGCTGTGCGCATTGACCTCAATCAACCAATGGCAGATGTGTGCAAGATTTTGACTCAATATCCAATCGGTACACGCTTGAGTTTGAATGGTACGATTATTGTAGGTCGTGATATAGCACATGCTAAGATTAAAGCCCGTCTGGATGCAGGCGAGGGTATGCCAGAGTATCTGAAGAACCATCCTATCTACTACGCAGGTCCTGCCAAAACACCTGCAGGTATGCCTTGCGGTTCGATGGGCCCAACTACAGCAGGTCGTATGGACCCATATGTGGATGAGTTCCAAGACAATGGCGGAAGTCTAATCATGTTGGCAAAGGGTAATCGCTCAATTGATGTGACCAACGCTTGCCAAAAGCATGGTGGTTTCTATCTCGGCTCGATTGGTGGTCCTGCTGCTATCCTCGCACAAGAGAATATCAAGTCAATTGAGTGCGTAGAGTATCCAGAATTGGGGATGGAAGCCATTTGGAAAATCGAAGTGGAGAACTTCCCAGCATTCATCCTCGTGGATGACAAGGGCAATGACTTCTTCAAACAACTCAAGCCATGCGAGGGTTGTACAATATTGAAGTAATGTTTAATCGTTCGAACCATAAGGTGAGATATAGCATTAAGAATTTTGACAGACGATAAGAACATAAGTCTTTGGAGTCGGTTACGTAATCGGCATCGTATCAGTGTATTAGACGAAGCAACGTTAGTAGAGCGTTGGCATATTCATCTCTCAGGGTGGGGGGGCATCGTGGTAATAGCGCTGCTATTCCTGCTATCATTGGTACTATTCTCGTTGGTGATACTTTACACCCCTATACGTAACTATTTACCAGGTTATTCGGAGAATATCCGTCAGCAATTGGTGGAAGAGTCTGCACGTGTGGATTCGTTAGGTACCTCACTTGAGTTGCAACGGCAATACTTGAATGTTATCAAGCAGGTGATGGCAGGAGAAGTGCAATCGGATACGGTACAAAGTCTTGATTCGATGCAAATAATCATGCGTGAGCAATTGCTGGAAGCAAAAAGCGAAGCTACGGCAGAATTTATTGCTCAGTATGAGGCAAAAGAAAAAGATTACTTGCAACTGTTTGACATTGCCAATACCACACCTACCGTGTCGTTTTTCCGACCAGCGCATGGCGTAATTATACAATCCTATGCACCAAAGGAACAACAATATGGGGTGGTTTTGAAAACACCAGAAAAAGAGAATGTAACCGCAGTTTTGGCAGGTAGAGTGGTGTATCTAAACTACGAGATTGGAAATACCTATACCATCATGCTGCAACACGACAACTACTTGTCGATATATCGCAACACCCTGAAATCGCTAAAGAATGTAGGCGATGCAGTGGCAGCAGGCGAGAGTATTGCACTGGTGGCAGACCAACTGCTATGGTTCGAAATATGGCAAAACGGACAGTCGATTAACCCGGAAGAGATTATTGCGTTTTGAGAGTGGAGGAGATAAAAGGTAAAATGAAACGAATAGCTATATTAGGCAGTACTGGTAGTATTGGTACGCAAACTTTGGATGTGGTGCGTCAGCATCCTGATGCGTTTTCGGTATATGCGCTATCTGCTAACCGCAGTGTGGACCTGCTGATTCAGCAAGCATTGGAGTTTAATCCAGCAGTGGTATGCATCGCCGATAAACGTTATTATCAACCTTTGCGTGATGCACTCCGCGACTTGCCTATTCGCGTGATGGCAGGCGAAGAAACCATCGCAGAAATGGTCACGATGCCTGCGATAGATGTGGTGGTAGCTGCCATGGTAGGATATGCTGGCTTGCTGCCTACGATGCAAGCGATACGTGCTAAGAAAACCATCGCATTGGCAAACAAGGAAACGTTGGTGGTGGCAGGAGAGATCATCTGCCGTTTAGCACAACGCTACAAAGTGCCTATTCTTCCTGTGGATAGCGAACATTCGGCTATATTCCAATCGCTGGTGGGTGAGGATATGCATAGTGTAGAAAAACTGTTGCTCACTGCCAGCGGAGGACCTTTCCGTACGTTTACTTACGAGCAAATGCAGCATGTCACTGCGGCACAAGCGCTCAAACATCCTAATTGGGAGATGGGCGCGAAGATTACTATCGACTCTGCCAGTATGATGAACAAGGGTTTTGAGGTGATCGAAGCGCGTTGGCTGTTTGATATACCTGTGGAGAAGATACAAGTGTTGGTGCACCCTCAGTCTGTTGTACACTCGGCTGTGCAGTTTGTGGACGGTAGCGTGAAAGCACAACTTGGTACGCCCGATATGCGTATTCCAATTCAGTATGCGCTGACTTATCCAGCGCGTTGGTTGAGCGACGTACCACGATTGGATTTGTTTTCAACGAATCAGCTTACTTTTGAAGAGCCAGATTGGCAACGTTTCCCAAATTTGCGATTAGCATATGAAGCTATGAAAAAAGGGGGGAATATGCCATGTATTCTTAATGCTGCTAACGAGGTGGTGAATTTAGCTTTCCGTGAGGAGAAATGTGGATTCTTGCAGATGTCGGATGTGATAGCAACAACGATGGAAAGAACTGCTTTCATTGCCGAACCAACGTATGACGACTATGTCCTAACCGACACCGAAGCTCGCAAAATAGCAACCGAAACTTTGAAACTATTTAATTAACTTTAATAAATCCCTCCGACGGCACGGAGGAGTCTCCCTCGAAAACATCCGAGAAGCTCGTGGCCTCGAGGATAGAGTGGAGACATCGAACGCTCTAACGACGAGGTCGTCGGTCAATGCGCGAGATTGCCGAACACGAATGCAGTGGATACAATTGATACTCGCCCTTAGTATCCTCGTGGTAATTCACGAGTTGGGACATTTCTGCTTTGCACGTCTATTCAAAGTACGTGTGGAGAAATTCTATATGTTTTTTAATCCAAAGTTTTCTTTGGTGCGTGCCAAAAAGATGAATGGTAAATGGCAAGTACGCTTCTTTGCTCCTAATGTGGAGCCAGCGGCTGTGCCCGTATTGGATGCCATGGGCAATGAGAAGAAGGATGAGAAAGGTAAAGTTATCTATCGTCCAATGACCGATGAGGAGTTGAATGCCCTTCCTGAAGATGATTGGCGTCGTTATCCTGATAATACAGAGTGGGGAATCGGATGGGTGCCTTTTGGTGGTTATTGTGCCATTGCTGGTATGGTAGATGAGACCAAAGACGCTACTGACTTAGCTTCAGAACCTCAACCATGGGAGTTCCGTGCAAAGAACGTATGGCAACGTTTGTGTATCATTATCGGTGGTATCTTGGTGAATTTTGTGGCAGCCTTGCTAATCTTTGGTATGATACTTTTCCATTGGGGAAAAGATACCTTGCCTCTCAGCCAGATTACTACCGGCTTATACTATTCAGATATTATGCTTGATGAGGGCTTTGAGCAGCAAGATAATATTCTGTCAATCAATGGTGTAGAACCTCAAAGTATAGCAGATGTGATGCAAAGTATTATTTTGGATGGGAATCGAGATGTGGTGGTGTTACGTGGTAATGATACGCTACACCTAACGCTGTCAGAGGATTTAGGCGAGCGATATTTGGCTTTGCAAAATGAGGTTGATCGTGAAGAACGCGAGAAAGCGCGGGCTGATAAGTCGTATCAAAAGAAAGGTTATACACTTGTGTCCTACTTTATACCATTTGTGGTAGATTCCGTGTTGCCAGGTGGTGCAGCTTCGTTTGCAAATATGCAAAAGGGAGATAGCATTGTGGGTGTGAATGGAGTAGATGGCTTGTGCTACTACCAAGTGGTAGAAGAGTTGGCAAAGCATCCGTGTGATAGTGTAACGGTGGATTTCTATCGTGCAGGAGAACTGATGCAAGCTCGTTTGTTTATTGGTGACCAAGCCAAAATAGGAGTAGGTGTCAAGACCGATTTCTATACGCTAATCCACATGGATTATACATTATGGGAAGCGATACCTGCAGGTATTGAATTTGGTTGGGATTTCTTGGTGTCGTATGTGAAGCAGCTCCGCCTGATTTTTACTAAAGAGGGTGCTCAGTCGATAGGTGGGTTTGGTGCGATTAGCAACATGTTTCCAGAGACGTGGAATTGGCATGGTTTTTGGCATATTACTGCTGTAATCAGTTTGATATTGGCTTTTATGAATTTCTTGCCAATCCCAGCGTTGGATGGTGGCTATATTCTCTTCCTGTTGTGGGAGATTATCACGGGACGCAAACCAAGCGATAAGTTCTTGGAAGTAGCGAATACGATAGGTTTTTGGCTACTATTTGCTCTCTTGATTTTTGCGAATGGTAATGATATATTTAAAGCGTTTTTCTGATATGGATGGGGTATTTGTTCATGAATCCTCTTATGTAGATGAGGATTGTGTGATAGGCAAAGGCACTAAGATTTGGCATTTCTCGCATGTGATGTCGGGTTGTCAGATAGGTGAGGATTGCAATATAGGTCAGAATGTAGTGGTGTCGCCAAGCGTAGTGCTGGGTCGTAACTGCAAGGTGCAGAATAATGTGTCTATCTATACGGGTGTTCGCTGCGGCGATGATGTGTTCCTGGGTCCGAGCATGGTGTTTACCAATGTGATCAATCCTCGTTCGGCAGTGAGTCGTAAGGATGAGTATAAGGATACGTTGATTGGTCGTGGTGCTTCTGTGGGTGCCAATGCTACGATCGTCTGTGGCAACACGTTGGGCGAGTACTGTTTGATAGGTGCTGGTTCGGTAGTGACGAAGGATGTGCCTGCTTTTGCCTTGATGGTGGGTAATCCTGCGCGCAGAGTGGGGTGGGTAAGCCGCCACGGTGAGAAGCTAAAGTTTGATCAAGATGGCTTTGCGACGTGTCCTGCCACAGGTGAGAAATATCAATTGGTCAATGATTTGTGTCAATTAATCGATTCTAAACACTAAACAGTAGCCCGCTTGCGGGCGTTCACTAAACATTAAAACAATGATTCAAAGAATTCAAACATTATACCTATTGTTGGTAGTTATTTTAGGCACGTTGTTGTGTTTCTTTTCGCCTGTTCAATTCCTCTTGCCAGATGGCACGGAATATATTTCTTTGCAGGCATTCGATAAATGGCCATTAGCGGTGATTTCTGTGGCTATTCCATTGCTGGCATTGGTAAATATCTTTTTGTTCAAACGCCGTTTGTTGCAAGCTCGTTTGAATATAATGAATGTGATTTTCTGTATTGGTTATTATGCATTGTTGGCATTGTATGTGGTATTTGTGGTCAAAGGCTATGAGCCGATTCATGGTATGACCATGACGCATGCTGATTGGTATATCAACCTCTGGACTGCTATTCCAGCCATTAATATCGTGCTAACGATGATGGCTACTCGCCGTATATTGAAGGATGAGGCGCTAGTCCGTGCTGCCGATAGGTTGAGATAAATAGGTATAAAATGGAAAAAACGACAGTTTCCTACACAATGATGCCTCCTCCGACGAGTAGGTCGTCTTTGTAGAGTACGAGGGATTGTCCAGGTGTGACACCCCATACGGGTGAGGAGAAGTGGATGGATATTTTTGAATTTTGAATTAAGAATTTAGAATTATGTTCGTTTGCTTCAAGGTTGATAGTTGCCTGTACGGCTGGTGATCGGTATCGGATACGGGCTTGTAGAGTAGGGGATTCGGTGAGCCAATCAAGATCGCGGATGCGGACATCGGAGATAGTGGCGTGCGAAGTGAGTAAGTCGTCGCGGTCGCCGAGCGTGACGCGGTTGTTGGTGGCATCGATATGCGTGACAAACTTAGGCGCGCCTAATGCGATGCCTAATCCTTTGCGTTGGCCGATGGTATAGTGGCAGTATCCTTGGTGGGTGCCGAGTACGTTGCCTTGGCAGTCGATGTATTCGCCCTGTGGTACATTGACTCCTTGTTCAGCAAGGAAAGTGCGGTAGTCGTTGTTGGGAATGAAGCATATCTCTTGGCTCTCGGCTTTCTTGCTGAGTTGTTCGAAGCCATGATTGCGCGCTATTTGTCGTACCTCTGCCTTGGTAAGTCCACCGAGGGGGAAGATGGTTTTGCGTAGGTTGTCTTCGGTGAGCATCCA
>CAMEKM010000051.1 GCA_945921355.1 uncultured Bacteroidales bacterium | reverse complement strand
ATGGAAGAATTGAATCAACAAGTAGAACAACAAGAGAAGTATGATGGTTCGAGTATTCAAGTGCTCGAAGGTTTAGAAGCAGTACGTAAGCGTCCTGCGATGTATATCGGCGATATTTCGCTGAAGGGTTTGCACCACTTAGTATATGAGGTAGTGGACAACTCTATTGATGAGGCATTAGCAGGTTTCTGTAACCACATCGAAGTGACAATCAACGAGGATAACTCAATCACTGTACAAGATAACGGTCGTGGTATTCCTGTAGATATGCACCCAAAAGAGCACAAAAGTGCGTTGGAGGTGGTAATGACCGTGTTGCACGCAGGAGGTAAGTTCAACAAGGATAGCTACAAGGTGTCTGGTGGTTTGCACGGTGTGGGTGTGAGCTGCGTGAACGCACTTTCAACCAAGTTGCATGTAGAAGTTTGCCGCGATGGAAAGATTTACGCACAAGATTATGCGACAGGTAAACCATTGGCTCCTGTGAGCGTGATTGGAACCTACGCAGAGGGCGAAGGTACAGGTACACGCGTACAATTCTGGCCAGATGGTAGCATCTTCACAGAAACCGTATATCGCTATGAGATTTTGGCAAACCGCATGCGTGAGTTGGCATACCTGAACGCAGGTGTTCGCATTAGTTTGACCGACCTGCGGGAGAAGAACGAAGACGGCAGTCCAAAGGGCGAGGTCTTTTACTCAGAAGAAGGATTGAGCGAATTCGTGCGTTACATTGACAGCAACCGTACTCCGCTAATCTCAGAGGTGATTCACTTGAACACCGAGAAATATGGTACTCCAGTAGAGGTGGCAATTATCTACAACACCGATTTCAACGAGAATGTACACAGCTATGTGAACAATATCAACACCATCGAAGGTGGTACACACGTGGCAGGTTTCCGCTCGGCACTCACTCGCGTGATGAAGAAATACGCTGAGGAGAGCAAGATGCTGGAGAAAGCCAAACTGAAAGACAAAGATGGTAATGCAAACATTGACCCTAATGACTTCCGCGAGGGTTTGACCGCTATCATCAGCGTGAAAGTAGCAGAACCACAATTCGAGGGTCAGACAAAGACTAAGTTGGGTAACTCGGAGGTAGCAGGTATGGTGTCTTCTGCAGTTAGTGAGGCATTGAGCAACTACTTAGAGGAGCACCCAGAGGACGCCAAGAAGATTGTAGAGAAAGTGATTTTGGCAGCCCAAGCGCGTATCGCTGCACGTAATGCTCGTCAGAGTGTATTGCGTAAATCGCCATTGGGCGGTGGTGGTTTGCCAGGCAAGTTGGCTGACTGCGAAAGCAAAGACCCTGCCGAGTGTGAATTGTTCCTCGTGGAGGGAGATTCTGCAGGTGGTACCGCTAAGACTGGTCGCGACCGTAAGATTCAAGCCATCCTGCCATTGCGTGGTAAAATCTTGAACGTGGAGAAAGCGATGGAGCATAAGGTGTTCGAGAGTGAGGAAGTACGCAATATCTTTACTGCATTGGGTATTACCTTCGGTACAGAAGAAGATCCTAAGGCATTGAACTTGAGCAAGATTCGCTATCACAAAGTAATCATCATGGCCGATGCCGACGTGGATGGTGCGCATATCGCTACGCTGATTATGACACTATTCTTCCGCCACATGAAAGAGGTGATTGAGCAAGGACACTTGTATATCGCGATGGCACCACTCTACTTGTGCTCGAAGGGTAGCTACAAAGAGTATTGCTGGAACGACCAACAACGTCATGATTTCATCATGAAACATGCAAATGGCGATGAGAAAATGATTAAGACCCAACGTTATAAAGGTCTTGGTGAGATGTCGGATGAGCAATTGTGGGAAACAACTATGGATCCTGCTCGTCGCTTGCTGAAGAAAGTGACTATCGAGAATGCTGCTGAGGCCGACCGCACTATTGCAATGTTGATGGGCGACGATGTGGCTCCTCGCCGTGAGTTCATTGAGAAGAACGCTACGTACGCGAAGATTGATGCGTGATTTAGTTTAGTGTTTAGAGATGAAGGTGGCCGTTTATTGTAGCGCGAAAGATAGGATACCCGAGGAGTATTTAGCTCTCGGTGATGTACTGGGCAAGTGGATTGCTGAGGCAGGACACTCTCTGGTATATGGCGGTGCTACAGGTGGACTGATGACACGCGTGAGCAATGCGGCGAAAGCAGGTGGTGGTATAGTAGAAGGAGTGATTCCGCAACGTATCATCCAAGCCAAACGCATGGCAGACAACTGCGATGTGCTATACACGGTGGCAAACATGAACGAACGTAAGCAAAAAATGAAAGAATTGGCTGATTGTTTCGTTTGCCTACCCGGTAGTTATGGCACGCTTGATGAGATGATGGACGTGGTGGCAAGTGGTACAGTGGATGAACACCGCAAGCCGATTTTCGTACTAAACTACCAGGGCTTCTATGAAGGATTGAAACTGCAAATTGAGCATATGCGCCAATTGGCATTTCTTCCACAGCAAGAGCAATATGCACCGCAATTCGTGGATACAATAGAAGAATTGTTAGACGCTTTGCAGCGTCTTGTTTAGAGTTTAAAGTTTAGCGTTTATAGACATGAAAATGATGAATACCAAAGCATTTGAACAATGGTTGCAAGCGCAAGCACAACTGATGGTTCGCTACCGACAAGTGGAGAAAAGCGAGATACTTGCCGAATACAACACATTGAAGAAAGTAGTGGAATCGACTGATTTTCAAGCCAAGAAAAAAGAATTGACTACTACTCGCTATGAAGATACCCAAGAAGGTAAAAAGATGGCGAGGTATAAACAGTTGAAATGGAACTCAACTGTAATACTCTACAACCTGCTGAAGAAAGAGGCATGGAAAGAGAAAGCAGCAGTGGCAGAGTACTTGGAATTGGCAGAACAAGTGAAAGTACCAGAGTTTCAACAAACGAATGCGTTTTGGAAGAACAAAAAGCGCTGGTTTACCACCCCTGAAAGCCAACAAGAGAAACGATATGATGCATTGGTAAAGCATGCGGATATTGTTTTCTATTTCCAACATACGGAGCAAGAAATTGCTGATTTGGAGGCTTATAAGATGGCGTGGGCTGCTGAATTTGAGACTGCTCCATTGTCCGACGTATGGCAAACAGGTTTCCTCTATCCAAGCAAAGAGTTGAAAGCGAATCACTCGCATGTAAACGAGTTGCAAGCTTATACCCAAGGTAGAAACACCCAAGTTGCTAACCGTGTGCTGAGTATTCAAACAAAGAAAGAGAAAACTACAGCCCCTGCTTGGCATCCAACCAAAGGTATGATTATGCATCCATTTGCATATACAAGTGATGTGTGGCATACAGCCGAAGCGGTTGCGCCAAAGGCAGGTGTGTTACAAGCGAAGGTGCATCTCTCAGGCAAAGCTAAACACGTGGTTTGTTTGACTACTGCAGGAGCAAAAAAGTCATTGCATATATTGCCTGCTGATAAGCAAGTGAAAGATGCTATTTACACCCTCGTTTGGAATGGAAATGAGGTAGTGAACTATGTAAATGATGTGGAAGTTGCGCGTAGCAAGAACCCATTAGCAGGCGAAGCATTGCATCTGCTGATGCGTAGTTATTTACCTGGGAATGTGAAGGGTACTGGCAAGATGGAGATTGATTGGATTCGCATTTATACCCATGCATAATCCTCTGAACACCTTAAAAACTGTTAAAACTTTTTAACCTACAACAACATGTTTCTCATTGCAGGACCTTGTGCTATAGAAAGCCGTGATATCGTAATGCATACCGCCGAAATACTGAAGCAGGTATGCGAGCGATTGGGAATCACGCTATATTTCAAGTCATCATACGATAAAGCCAACCGCACGAGTATGTCGGAGCGTGGTGTGGGTATGGAAGAGGGATTGAAAATCTTACAAGAAGTTAAATCTACTTTCCAACTGCCTATTCTGACCGATGTGCACGAGTCGTGGCAATGCGCACCTGTAGCAGAGGTGGCAGATGTATTGCAGATTCCTGCATTCTTATCGCGCCAAACCGATTTATTGGTGGCAGCAGCCAAAACGAGCAGGATTGTCAATGTGAAAAAAGGTCAGTTTATGGCTCCATGGGATATGCGCGGTGCGATAGCCAAGATAGAGGAGGCGAGAGGCGAAAGAGCACCCCAAAACGCTTGCGTTTTCGGGGACCCCGCTAAGGCAATGAGGCTATTAGGCGATGAGGCGGGGATTTGGCTCACCGAACGTGGCTCAAGTTTTGGCTATGGCAACCTCATCGTGGACATGACCTCGCTAGTGAAAATGCGCGAGTATGGTTATCCTGTGGTATTTGATGCTACCCATTCTGTACAACAACCTAGCAATCAAGCGGGTGTTACAGGAGGCAATCGCGAGATGGTGCCACATCTGATTCGTGCTGCAGTAGCGGTGGGAGTAGATGGGTTGTTCCTTGAAGTACATCCTCAGCCAGAGAAAGCCATCTCTGATGCTGCGAACCAATTGCACCTAAGCGACGTAGAGACAATACTCAAACAAGCCTTGGCAATTGACCAATTGGTTAGAAACGCTTAATTATATCATTAGAATTTTTCAACTTCTTTATTGAAATGTACGCAATAAGAGCAAAACAAATATTCGAGGAAGAGATTCGCGAACTAGAGAAATTAAAAAACAGCATTGATAACCACTTCAACCAAGTCGTTGAGATACTGTATCATTGCCAAGGCAAAGTGGTGATGATGGGTATTGGTAAGACGGGTATCATTGCCCACAAGATGGCATCATCCTTTGCTTCCACGGGCACACCATCCATCTTCGTAAATGCTGCAGAGGCGGTGCACGGCGACCTCGGTATGATTAATGCTAACGATGTAGCTATACTAGTGAGCAATAGCGGTTCGACCAACGAAATCCTAAATATCATTGACCCTCTTCATCGTTTAGGATGCACCATCATAGCTATGACGGGCAACATGGATTCTCCTCTAGCCCAGCGAGCTGATTATGCACTATCTATCCATGTGGATACCGAAGCATGTCCTTTAGGCATAGCTCCTACCACATCCACCACAGCCACACTGCTGATGGGTGATGCTCTGATGGTGTGCCTGATGGAGATGCGCCAATTCAAAGCCGAAGATTTTGCGTTGTACCACCCTGGTGGCGCATTAGGGCGCAAATTGCTCGGCCGCGTCAAGAATGTGATGACCACCGAAGTACCTCGCGTAACCGCAGATGCATCCTTCCGCGATGTAGTTTGTGAGATGTCTGACAAACATCTAGGAATGACTATGGTTTATGACCACCTGCCACAAGGCAACTGCCTAGGTATCATCACCGACGGCGACATCCGCCGCGCAATACAAAAGTATAACGATGTACATATCACCGCAGCAGACATCATGACCCCAACCTACAAACGTATTGCCAAGGAAGCCCTCCTTACTGATGCACTCGCCATTATGGATACCTATAATATCACCACGCTAGCCGTAACCGAAACGACAACCTCTACCGACATCATAGGCATCATATCTATCCACCACATCATCGATTTCAACTAAACAACGCTACACCATACACATGATCATTCACTTACCTAAAAATACGACGCGCGCTCGTGCACAAGAGTATGCCGATGGCATAGGGGCATTGTGCTTGGAGCAACCCGAACACTTTGTTCTAATCACCAACCACTCCATAAAGCAGTTGCCCGATTCGCTCAAGCATATAGCACTACAGCATTGGACTTTCGACACCGACATGCAGCTCTCCTCCCGCCAATATATCGCTGAGACACACTGTATTACTATCGGTGACACCTATATTGGAGGCGACGGCAAAAACCAACTCATGATAGCTGGTCCATGCGCAGTAGAGAGTCGTGAACAAATCGAACAATCGTGCCAAATGCTCAAGCAACAAGGCATTCGCGTGCTACGTGCTGGCTGTTACAAGCCTCGCACCTCGCCATATACCTTCCGAGGATTGGGCGAAGATGGACTGAAGCTCCTGGCCGAGATGCGCGATAAATACGGACTATTGATTGCTACAGAGATGCGCGATGCCACCCATGCTGACAAAGTAGTGGAATACGCAGATATTGTGCAAGTGGGAGCCAAAGCTATGTATGACCATGGTCTGCTGACCGCAGCCGGACAATCGGGCAAACCTGTGATTCTCAAACGCGGTTTTGGTTCTACACTCCAAGAATTGGTTAATTGTGCCGATTTCATCATGAGTTGCGGCAACGACCAAGTCATTCTATGCGAACGCGGCATCCGTTCGTTTGAAACCAACACACGCTTCACACTCGACCTGTGTGGCGTAGCATGGCTCAAACAGCATTGCAATCTGCCTATCATCCTCGACCCTAGCCATGCTATGGGCTATGCCTATGGCATCGCCGACCTAGCACGAGCTTGTACTGCTATGGGCATCGATGGCCTACTCATCGAAACACATCCCAACCCTGCTCTCGCACAAAGCGACGCTCCTCAACAACTAGACCATCAGCAGTTTGCCGACATGTATGCATCGTTGCAACCTATCGCACAAGCAGTTGGTAAAACATTAGTATAAAAAACATTCTACATATGAAACAAGAAAAAATTCAACTCCCCGAAAATGCTTCTCGCCCTCTCAAACCGGGCGAGAAGTACGAACCGATTCTCAAACCCAACCAAGAGTATCCCGAGATTACGCCTTATAGCGTCATCATGGGTGTTATCATGGCAGTCATTTTCTCAGCTGCTGCGGCATACCTTGGTCTTAAAGTGGGTCAAGTATTCGAAGCAGCTATCCCTATCGCTATCATCGCTGTAGGCCTCTCTTCGGCCATGAAGCGCAAGAACGCCCTTGGCGAGAATGTGATTATTCAATCCATTGGTGCCAGTAGCGGTGTCATCGTCGCTGGTGCTATCTTCACCCTCCCTGCGCTTTATATCTTGCAGGCCAAATACCCCGATATCACCGTCACTTTCATGCAAGTCTTTCTATCATCCTTGCTCGGCGGTTGCCTTGGTATCCTCTTTCTTATTCCTTTCCGCAAGTACTTCGTACAAGAGAAGCACGGCGAATACCCCTTCCCTGAAGCCACAGCTACCACACAGGTACTCGTTTCAGGCGAACAAGGTGGCAACCAAGCCAAACCCCTCATCTGGGCAGCAGGTATTGGTGGTCTCTACGACTTCGCCGTTTCCACTTTCGGACTCTGGACTGAGAGTTTGAGCACCCGTATGATGGGTTGGGGCGAAGCATTGGCTGCGAAGTTCAAACTAGTCTTCTCTATCAATACTAGTGCAGCAGTGCTCGGTCTGGGCTATATCATCGGTCTCAAGTATGCAGCAGTTATCTGTGCGGGCTCATTCTTCATCTGGTGGGTACTCCTTCCATTGCTCGGCAGTATCCCTAGCATGGCAGAGATGGACCCACAAACGATGTTCGTGGACTATGGCCGCAATATCGGTATCGGTGCTATTGCTATGGCAGGTCTGATAGGTATTGTTAAGAGTTGGGGCGTCATCAAGTCTGCAGTCGGACTGGCAGGCAAAGAGCTTGGTGGCAAAGGTAAAGCGGTCATCACGGCATCGCTCCGCACCGAGAAAGACTTGAGCATGAAGTTCGTGGTTATCGCCATTGCTGTAGCGCTCGTGATCACTCTTGTGTTCTTCTGGCTCGGTGTACTCGGCAATTTCTGGCAAGCGCTTGTGGCTTTCCTCGTGGTGGCAGTCATTGCTTTCCTCTTCACCACCGTGGCAGCCAACGCAATTGCTATCGTAGGTAGCAACCCTGTCAGCGGTATGACCCTCATGACCCTGATTATTGCTTCCGTAGTCTTCGTAGCTATCGGTATGAAGGGCTCTAGCGGTATGGTAGGTGCTATGGTTATTGGTGGTGTCGTTTGTACCGCACTCGCTATGGCAGGTGGCTTCATCACCGACCTCAAAATCGGTTACTGGATTGGTACGACCCCACGCAAACAAGAGACTTGGAAGTTCCTTGGCACTCTCGTTAGTGCTGCTACTGTAGGTGGCGTAATGATTATCTTGAACAAGACCTATGGTTTTGTTGGAGAGAACGCACTCGTAGCCCCTCAGGCCAACGCGATGGCTGCGGTCATCGAACCATTGATGAGCGGTCAAGGCGCACCTTGGATGCTCTATTTTGCGGGAGCTGCTCTGGCATTGATACTCAACTTCATGGGTGTACCTGTATTGGCATTCGCCTTGGGTATGTTCATTCCATTGGAACTCAACACTCCATTGCTCGTGGGTGGTGCTATCGCATGGCTCGTGAGCCGCAAGCGCGAGAAGGACGGCGAGAAAGCCGAAGAATTGGCACAAGCACGCAACGAGAAAGGCACGCTCATCGCTTCTGGTTTCATCGCAGGTGGTGCTTTGATGGGTGTAGTGAGTGCATTGATTAAGTTCTGCGGCGTAGAGTGCTACTTAAGCACTTGGGCTGCAAGCAACGGCGCTGCCCTTGTCGGCGTAGCCGCATATATCACGCTCATTGTGTACTTCATTCTCGCCAGCAAGAAAACGAAATAGAACCTTATGGAAGATGCGCTTTAGTGCGTGAAGATCTTCAACTCCCCAAAGCCGCAGGTGCGACCTGCGGCTTTTTTTGCTACCTATATTTTACAATTCGTGGAGTTTAGACGAAAATATTTTGTAATGTCAAAAAAAAATAGTACCTTTGTCGCCGTTTCGGCGACGTCGTCGGAATAAGTTTGTCGCTACGGGCTTCTCAGTAGAGCGAATGTAAAGTTAAAAAACAACAAATACATATTAACCAAATAATAAAACGTTTTACAATTATGGTAAGTTACAAAGAACTCGGCTTGGTGAACACCAAAGAGATGTTTGCTAAAGCAATCAAAGGCGGATACGCTATTCCTGCCTTCAATTTCAACAACATGGAGCAACTCCAAGCTATCATCAAAGCTGCTGCTGAGACTAAGAGCCCAGTGATTCTCCAAGTATCTAAAGGTGCGCGTAACTACGCTAACCAAACCCTCCTCCGCTACATGGCACAAGGTGCTGTAGAGTACGCAAAAGAGTTGGGTTGGGAGAAGCCACAAATCTGCTTGCACCTCGACCACGGAGATAGCTTCGAGACTTGCAAGAGCTGCGTTGACTTTGGTTTCTCAAGCGTAATGATCGATGGTAGCCACCTCCCATATGAAGAGAACATCGCATTGACCAAGAAAGTTGTTGAGTACGCTCACGCTCATGACGTAACCGTAGAGGCAGAGCTCGGCGTGTTGGCAGGTGTAGAAGATGAGGTATCTGCTGCAGAGAGCCACTATACCAAACCAGAAGAGGTAGTAGATTTTGCTACTCGCACAGGTTGCGACTCACTCGCTATCTCTATTGGTACCAGCCACGGAGCATATAAGTTCACCCGTGAGCAATGTACAGTTGACCCACAAACAGGTAAGCTCGTTCCTCCTCCATTGGCATTCAATATCCTCGACGCTATCATGGAGCAATTGCCAGGTTTTCCAATCGTACTCCACGGTTCTTCTTCAGTTCCACAAGAGTATGTTGACATCATCAACCAATATGGTGGTAAATTGCCAGACGCAGTAGGTATTCCAGAGGAGCAACTCCGCAAGGCAGCTGAGAGCGCAGTTTGCAAGATCAACATCGACTCTGATAGCCGTTTGGCTTTCACCGCTGCTGTTCGCAAAGTGTTTGCTGAGAAACCAGGTGAGTTTGACCCACGTAAATACTGCGGCCCAGCTCGTGACCTCATGACCGAGCTCTACAAGCACAAAATCATCAACGTTCTTGGTTCAAACGGTAAAGCTGAGTAATCATGGCTCTTCCATTTATGACAGCCGCCGAGGCTGCTCAATTGGTGCCTAATGGAGCAATATGCGGCATGGGTGGTTTCACCCCTGCCGGCGCTCCAAAGGAAGTTCCTTCTGCTATCGCAGCGATGGCTGAAGCCCTCCACGCTGAAGGCAAACCATATAAAATTGGTGTGTACACTGGCGCCTCTACTGGCGACAGCTGCGACGGTGCACTCGCTCGCGCTCACGCTATTGAGTTCCGTACCCCATACCAAGGTAACAAAGACCTCCGCTCCGAGCTTAATGCACAAGGTGCACACTACTTTGATATGCACCTGAGTGAATTGGCGCAAGATCTCCGCTACGGCTTTATGCCAAAGCCAGACTTCGCTATCGTGGAGGCGTGCGAGGTAGTAGAGAAAGGCGACCAAGTAGAGATCGTTCTTACCGCAGGTGTAGGTAACGTACCTACCTTCTGCCGTTTGGCTGACAAGGTAATCATAGAGCTCAACGAAGCTATGCCTGCTGCTATGCGTGGCATGCACGATATCTACGAGCCTGCCGACCCACCTGTACGCCGCGAGATTCCTGTATATACCGTTTCTGACCGCATCGGTACGGACTGCGTGACTATCCCTGCTGAGAAACTCGTAGCTGTGGTGAAGACCAACCGTCCTAACGAGGTAGGTGGTTTCACTCCATTGGATGAGACTACTGCTAAGATTGGTGCAAACGTAGCTGCTTTCCTCGAGAACGAGATGAAAGAGGGCCGTATCCCTGCATCTTTCTTGCCTATCCAATCGGGTGTGGGTAATATCGCTAATGCCGTGTTGGGCGCTCTTGGTGAGAACAAGAACATCCCTGCTTTTGAGATGTACACCGAGGTGATCCAAGACTCTGTAGTAGGTTTGATGAAAGAGGGTCGCGTGAAGTTCGCCAGTGGTTGCTCATTGACTATTGGTGCTGATAAGCTCCAAGAGATTCTCGACAACCTCGATTTCTTCCGTGATAAATTGGTTCTCCGTCCACAAGAGATCTCTAACAACCCAGAAGTGGCTCGTCGCTTAGGTCTTATCACCATCAATACCGCATTAGAGGCAGATATCTTTGGTAATATCAACTCTACCCACGTTTGCGGTACGAAGATGATGAACGGTATCGGTGGTTCAGGCGACTTTACTCGTAACGCATACATCAGCATCTATACCACTCCATCTACCGCTAAGGGTGGTGCTATCTCAGCCTTCGTGCCAATGGTTAGCCACCTCGACCATAGCGAGCACTCTGTGAAGATCATCATCACCGAGCACGGTATTGC
>CAMEKM010000050.1 GCA_945921355.1 uncultured Bacteroidales bacterium | reverse complement strand
ACACGACAATTCATATTGGCAGGCGAGAACGAGAACATAGACCTCCTTCTCCAAGTAATGGAAGGTAACACCACTATCCCCGTGTATATGGTGGATACGAATTATAACCTACTCTTATCGCGCAATGTGCCAGAACCCAAGCGCAATGTAGAACGCTTCTATATCAAGAAAATCAACGAACTACGTGCTACACAAGAACCCATAGAAGTACGCATCTCTGATAGCGTGATGCAGTACATCTACTATGAGCAATCATCCACGTTGCAATGGCTGTCCTATTTCCCTTATATTCAATTGATTGTCATGCTTGCATTGGCAGGATTGGCTGCAATAGCCCTGCTCATGGTACAACGCAGTGAGAAGAATAGTCTGTGGGTGGGACTCTCCAAAGAAACAGCCCACCAACTCGGCACGCCTATCTCCTCGCTCAATGCGTGGAACGAACTGCTAAAAGCCACCTACCCAAACGACCCGCTACTTCCACAAATGGACGAAGATATTCGCCGCTTGCAGATGATAGCAGAGCGTTTTTCTAAGATCGGCTCACAACCTACATTGGAGCCATGCGAAGTGCTACCTATCGTACAATCCGCAATGGATTATATGCGCGCGCGCACCTCTAATAAAATTGAGTATAGGTTAGTAGGAGATGAGGCGATGAGGCAACAAGGCGATGGGGCGAGAGCGATGCTATGCGCACCGCTATTTGAATGGGTGATTGAAAACCTGTGCAAAAATGCCATAGATGCCATGGACGGGAAAGGAAGCATCACGATTGAGGTGAAAACGGAAAACGGAAAGGGGAAAGCGGAAAACCTATATATTGATATAACTGATACGGGTAAAGGTATTGACCGTAGGAACTTTAAGCGAATATTCCAACCCGGTTACACCAGCAAGAAACGCGGTTGGGGATTGGGATTGAGTTTAGGCAAGCGTATCATCGAAGATTACCATCGAGGCAAGCTCTTCGTGAAGCAGTCGCAATTGGGCGTCGGAACTACCTTCCGCATTGTGTTGCGTAGAATTGTGTAGAATTGTGGAGGATGGTGTAGGAAACAGCCCAAACACGGTTGAGCCAGAACCAGACATTGCTGCATATACGGCACCTGCATCAAGCAGGCGTTGTTTTATTTCGGCTATTTCGGGATGAATAGGAAAGACGGTTTGCTCAAAGTCATTGATGAGCAACGGACACATGCTGTCGAAAGATAATCCCTCGCTCAATGCAATCTTGATTTGCCCTTCCACCTCAGGATGACGTATTATTCCGTTATATGCTTCGCGAGTGGAAACGCCGCAATGGGGCTTAATCATCACAAGGCGCAAACCACTCAAATCCAATGATATAGGCATTAGTTTATCGCCAATACCTTCCGCATAGCATGGAGTGTTATAAATAAAGAATGGACAGTCGGCACCCAGTGGGCGCACTGCCTCAGCCAATTGCTCTTTGGTCAGTCCAAGGTGGAAAATCTCATTGAGCGCAATAGCCATGTGTGCTGCATCGCTGCTGCCACCACCCAAACCTGCACCAAAAGGAATATTCTTCTTGAAAGTGATTTTGACATTGCCTATCTGCGGAAAATGCGCCTGCATACGCTTGTACACTTTAACAATAAGGTTATCCGTAGGTAAGCAATCGATGGCTAAGCCATCCTGCTGAAAAGCAAACTTCTCTGCTTTCTCCACCTCCAACTCATCGTGCAAGCCATAGATAGGATAGAAGATAGTTTCTAAATCGTGATAACCATCCTCACGCTTGCGCACTACGCGCAGACCGATATTAATCTTGCAGTTGGGATAGAATTTCATTATACGGTGTCCATGAAAGACTTTTGTACCTTATTAAATACAATAATACCGATAGCCAACAACACTACCATGAATCCAAAGCTGTAGCCGAGCATCCACCATTCGTGGTTACCCACGCCAAGCATACCATACTTGAAAAACTCGACAATACCTGTCAGTGGGTTGAGCTGCATGACAAGGCGCAGTTTCTCGTTGGTGATTGTAGAAAGCGGATAAATAACTGGCGTAGCGTACATCCATAGGCTGACAAAGAAACTCAATAAGAGTTGCAAGTCGCGGTACTTAGTGGTCATACTGGAAAACAATATACCAAAGCCCAATGCCAAGCCCGCCAACATGGCTACGAGGATTGGTAACAATAATGCATATAGATTAGGTTGTATATTCACATCTGTGAAGATGAAATAGTACAAATATACAATTAGGAACAGCGCGAATTGGATACCGAAGCGCACAAGGTTGCTAATCACATCGCTTAGCGGCGTTACCAAACGAGGGAAATACACCTTGCCGAAAATACCCGCATTGCTAACGAAGGTATTAGATGTCTTGGTTAGACAATCTGCGAAATATTGCCAAAAACTGATACCTGCTAAGTAGAAAAGTGGTTGGGGTAGTCCATCAGTAGAGATTTTTGCAATTCCTCCGAAGACAACCATATACATAACAGTTGTCATAAGAGGCTGAATAACAAACCAGAGTGGTCCAAGAATAGTTTGCTTGTATTGCGTAATGATATTACGCTTTACAAATAACATCATCAAATCGCGATAACGCCAGATTTCTTTGAAATCTACGGACAAAAGACTATCTTTCGGACGGATTTCGGTCGTCCAACCTTGTTCCATTTCAGCCATAATTTACAGAATTTGGGTGCAAAGGTACACTTTTTTTTGCAAATATGCAAATTTATTTGTACCTTTGCAGCGTATTTTATGAACCCCGCTCGAAAGGGCGTAACTTTTTACGATTATGGCAAATGAAAAACAACAGTTCGTGGACGAACTAAAGGAATTACTACAAAAGAATGTAGCGGAAGTGAAAGAGCAAGTAGAAGCGTTGAAAACGCAATTCTACCGTCAGTATCATCAAGAGTTAGAGGCACAAAAGAAAGCAGCAATGGAAGCTGCTGAGGCAGCAGGAGAAGTGCTCGAAAACTGGGTGCCTTCACTTGATGAACTCGAACAAGAGTTCCGCGAATTGTTGAATCAATACAAGCAACGCCGTGCCGAACTGCAAAAGCAAATTGAGGAAGAACAATCGCAAAATCTTCTCCGCAAGGAGAATATACTTACACAAATGAAGGAAATGGCAGATGCGGAAACTGCGGACGTCATGGATAACCTCAAAAAAATGCGAGAACTGCAAGCTGAGTGGAAAACCATAGGAGCAGTACCTGCACAAAAAGCACAAGAAATTTGGAAAAACTACCAACAATACCAAGAGCGTTTCTATGACCTCGTGAAAATCAATATCGAACTGCGCGACCTCGACTTCAAGAAGAACCTCGAAATGAAGACACTACTCTGCGAGGCTGCGGAGAAACTGCAAGAGAACCCCAATATCGTAGAAGCCAACCGAGCATTGCAACAGCTTCACGACGAGTGGGCAGAGATCGGACCTGTGGCACGAGAACTCAGAGAAGAACTTTGGAATCGATTCAAACAAGCAAGTAGTGTGATCAACAAAAAGCACCAAGCATACTTCGACGAACTGCACGCCAAAGAAAACGAAAACTTGGAGAAGAAACAAGCACTCATTGAGCAACTGAAGGAATTAGATGTCAATAAATTGAAGTCAAATAAGCAATGGGATGAGGCTACTGAGAAGCTACAAGCTATCCAACAAGAATGGCGTACCATTGGCTTTGCTCCTAAAAAACAAAACCAAACTATCTACAACGAATACCGCGAACTCTGCGAGGCTTTCTTCAAGGCTAAAACCGCTTACTACAAAGCTATGCGCGATGAACTCAGCGAGAACCTCAAGAAAAAACGCGAACTCGTAGAAGCCGCAGAAGCACTCAAAGACAGCATAGAATGGACTGAAACTACCAACCGACTCATCGAACTACAAGCCGAGTGGAAGAAAGTAGGACCTATTGCACGCAAATACTCCGACGACCTTTGGAAGAAATTCACGGCTGCTTGCGATACCTTCTTCGAAGCGAAACGTGAGGCAACCAAAGAACTGCGTGAGCAGTATGCTCAAAAACGCGCTGAGGCCAAAGAGCGTTGGAACAAGAAAGTGGATCAAATGAACGACCGTCAGAAACTAATCCGTATGTACGACAACCTCGTACAAGAGATTAAGACGGCGGAAAATAATATCCTCTTCTTTACGGGCAAATCTAAGACCGCTAACAAACTGGTGGATGATATGCGCAAGAAGATCGATACACTCAAGAGCCAACTCGCTGACCTTGAGAACAAAATCAACCAAATGGACGCAGAATGAGCCAACTCATCACATACAAGGATGTAGAGATTTGCCAAGATGAGCAGATTGTGCTCAAGGATGTCAACCTGACAATAGCATCGGGCGAGATGGTCTATCTCTTGGGCAGAGTAGGTTCGGGTAAGTCGAGCTTCATGAAAACTATCTATGGCGAACTACTCGTAGAAGGTACCGAAGCAACGGCACTGGACTACGACCTGCTTAAACTTCGCAGACGCGACATACCATACCTGCGCCGCAAAGTGGGAGTGGTGTTCCAAGATTTCCAACTCTTAGTAGATCGTAACGTGGAGGACAACCTCATGTTCGTGCTTAAAGCCACTGGATGGAAAGACAAACAGGCAATGAAGAACAATATCTACGACGTGCTCAAGCAAGTAGGAATGGCAGAGAAAGCATATAAGATGCCTTACCAACTATCTGGCGGTGAACAACAGCGTGTGGTGATTGCACGTGCATTGCTCAATGCACCAGGACTTATCTTAGCCGATGAACCTACAGGAAACCTTGACCCAGAGACAGGCAAAGGTATCATGGAGCTGCTCTATAGTATCAGCCAAGCAGGTATGACGGTCATCATGTCAACCCATAATCATGCATGGCCAGAGCAATATCCAGGACGCAAACTGCAATTCGCCGACGGCAAGATTAGCGAAATATAATCGAATAGCATACCAAAAAGAAATGGACACCCAACAGAGTGTCCATTTTTTGTATTAGTAATCAAACTTGTACGTCAGCAAGACCACATGCTTGTGTGTGTACGCATGCGTGAGAGCAATAGCACCGCTATCCAAGACATCCAATTCGTGGCGATAGACGTAGTTGTAGCGATATGCCAGATTGAGGGTGTTCTTCTTATCCACTTTCCATTGCAAACCTATTTCAGGGCGCAACTGGTTGATATACTGACCATAGTATTTTGCATTCAAGGTATTGAACACCTCCATCTTTGCCACGATACTCAATGGTTGATTGGGTATAGCATATACCGCTTGTAGGCGTGAACGCAAGGTATAATCCACTCTGTTCTTCTCGCGCAAATCTATCTCATCCGCACGAGCATCCAACATTAGTCGTTCACGCAACGATAGTTTCCATTGACCGAGTGTCACTTGACCCGTAGCATCCACATTCACACGGTGGCGCAGAAACTTATTGGGGTCGTCCCAACCTTGATTACCATACAACTTGAGCACATAGCCAGCACTCAGCGAAAGGTACTCAATGGGCGTATATGCCAACGAGATAGTGGTATGCGAACGGTGAGCAGGTATGCTACGAATCTCTTCTTCCAGAGTGAGCTTTAGCCCGTAATCAAACGACTTGACAAACGATGCAATCACATGTACCTCAGCAGTTTGCTTGTTAGTGGTGTCAGTTGACGCTATTTCTTGCGCATATATCCAATATGGAAGTAGTAGCAAACCAACTAAGAATAGTATCTTTTTGAATTCAAAATTCATAATTCAAAATTCAAAATTCTTAATTCAAAATTGATTAAACGTGAGTGCAAACAGTCGCATTTGTTTGAGCATGGCATTGAGTCCGTTGCTACGTGTAGGGGAGAGGTGTTCGCGGAGATTGATTTCGTCGATGAAATACAAATCTGCATCCACAATCTCTTTGGGTGTATGTCCACTTAATACACGAATCAACAGTGCTACAATACCTTTCACCAAAATAGCATCAGAATCGCCCTTGTAAATAACCTTGCCATCTTGCATCTCTGCAGTAAACCACACCTTAGACTGACAGCCGTCAATCAAATTCTGTTCGGTCTTTGCGCTTTCTGGGAATGGCTCTAAACCATTGCCATAATCAATAAGCAAACTATAGCGATCCATCCAGTCGTCGAAACTGCTGAACTCTTCTATTATTTCATCTTGTATGTCGTTGATCATTTAATTTTGAATTATGAATTATGAATTATGAATTAACTCATAAATGAGTTTGGCGATATATTGATCATCTTCTTCTGCGATGTCCTTGATTGGGGCATCAATAATGTAATCCGCTTTTTCATAGAAAGGTGCACGAGCCTCCAACTGTGGAGTAATAAACGCCAACAGCTCTTGCTCAGTTCGTCCTTGTAGAATAGGGCGAGTGCTTAAGTCAGTGAGCATCAGGCGTTGAGCGAGGTGCTTAGGTTCCCATTTTAGATAAATGCTAGTACCCAATTCTGCTAGACATTCCATATTATCTTCCCAACACGGATAACCACCACCAGTGGCATAGATTACCTTCTCAATAGGCAACTCTGCAAGGTCTTCTACCACATATTTCTCTTTTCTGCGAAACTCTTCAATACCATGCTGACGGATATACTCCGCAGGTGTTTGCCCATGAATCTCTGCAAATGCTTCGTCCAAATCCACGAAGTGCCAGCCCAAACGCTCTGCCAAAAGGCGACCAACAGTCGTCTTGCCAGCAGCCATGTACCCAATCAAATAGATTGGGAGTTTTAATGGTTTTATGAGTTTGAGCGGTTTCAAGGGAGGTATTGAAAATTAGTGGTATGTTAGCGGAAAAGTATTGGATGCTATCGAAATGGTATTGAGGTGGTAATGAGATTTCAATGGACTCTTTAGCGGCAGGGCGTATAATCAAAGGTGTCGTTGTCGCGCCAAAGGAGTTGGTTATTTTCGATATATGCCTCTGGAAAAGCAGATTTGAATGGTGCTTTTAGCACACCAAGATATTGCCACTCCTTATTATATACGCGCACGTGCGAGGAACAGATTGGTGCACAGACTGTGTGGATAATGACTATACTATCTTCTAATGTAAGTGTATCTCGCGTAGAAATTACTTCGTAAGGGACATCAGTGGTATCATCAGCCCATACAAATGAAGATATTGCCAGCAGTGCGCCCATTGTAAAAGAAGCGAATAGCCACCATAGAGTATTTTCTAAACTAATCTTCATCTTTCTAATATCAATACCACAGCTTGAGCAGCAATACCTTCTTTGCGTCCAACAAAACCAAGATGCTCGGTAGTGGTAGCTTTAATACTAATTTGATTCTCCTCTACACCCATTACCTTTGCCAGACAAGCGGTCATGGCAGGGATGTGTGGATTGAGTTTTGGTGCTTCGGCACAAATGGTACAGTCGCAATTGCCTAATTCATATCCAGCTTCGCGTAGCATTGTCATTACCCTGCGGAGTAATATCTTAGAGTCGATATTCTCGTACTCATTACCTTTGATAGGTGGGAAATGATAGCCAATATCGCGCATAGCCGCTGCGCCGAGTAACGCATCGCACAGTGCATGAATCAGTACATCTGCGTCGGAGTGCCCGAGTAGTCCTTGATCGGATGGCACACGAATGCCACCCAACCACAATTCGCGATTGGGGGCAAAAGCGTGTACATCATATCCGAAACCGATACGCATTATTTACGGTTGTTTACGAGGTCTTTGATACCAGCGAGGTCAAAGCCAAGGGTGAAACGCATGGTGTTATCAAGTGGGTTAGATGGCGCGGTAGCGATGCAGTAAGCAAAGTCCAAAGAGAAAATGCTTAGGTGGAAACCAGCACCAAGAGTCACGTAACGACGGTTGCCTTTGTAGAAGTTCTCGTGACTATAACCTACGCGACCAAAGAATTGACGGTTATAACTATACTCAAGACCTACACCCCATTGTACTTCTTGAAACTCTTCTAGTGCAGAAGATACCGTTTTACCAGTTGTTTCGTTGATATAACCTGGAGCATCGCAGAATGATTGCCACCATCCTTTAGGAGAGGAAATAGCAGAATATTCATCTGGTGTATATTTATTATCGGTTTGATTTGTTGCAAATTTAGAGTAGTATGTTGGAACTAACATCTTGTTGCACTCTACAGTTGCCATCAAACGGTTATAGTTATCAAATGGAATCTCGTAGCTCACACCCAATCGCATATTTGCAGGAATAAAGTTGGATACATAATCATCGTATGTCATCTTATCACCTAAATTGCTTAGGTTAAATCCTAATCCAAAATAACTTTCTCCCATAGGCAATGAGATAGGCTGTTTGTAATATAGTGCAACGTCTGCAGCCATTGTCCATGCTGGATGCATTTCTTGTGAGGCACCCGTTACAGAGGCATTCACACCATTATTGAGGTCGCTATATAAAAAGCGCAACGCAACCGCCATACTCACATATTCATGTAATTTGCGTGAGTAAGCCACATCAACAGCCCACTCATTAGGGTGTGCCTCTTGGAATGCTGTACCAGAATAATCAACCAATTGTACTGCACCCATTGAGAAATAGGTAAAACTACCTGAGATAGTACCTGCCATATCGCCCATGTTGTAGTAACCTGCGATATATGCCAAGTCTATATCACTAACGAGTTTAGTCAACCATGGGGTATAGTTGGCAGTCAAGCCACCTTTGCTTTCCATGAAAGCATATTTAGCTGGGTTCCAGTGCTGTGAGTTGAGGTCTGCATTGGTTGCTACACCCACATCACCCATACCTGCAGCACGTCCATCAGGCGCGATGCTAAGCGATGGCATGGCGGGGGTTACTGGATTGGTTGCCAGAATAGGTAACGATAAGATAGAAAATGTTAGAATTGAAAAAAATGTTTTTTTCATTGTTGTAATTGTTTATTTATTATTGTTAATTTACAGAATAGTTGAATCTTTTTTGTACGCTTACTTAGATTTGTTTCATAGGCAATTATTTCGATACAATGATTTTACCCGCTTTCGACACGTAGTTGGAAGTGGTCGTTTTTATATTTACTTGATATACATATATGCCAGAGTTAATGCCGAGTTCGCTGATATTCCATCTGATTCCATCTACGCCGCGTTGTGCGTGCGTATGAATCATACGTCCACTGAGGTCATATAGATTGATGGTGGTTTCGATGATCTCATCTGGTTGGTCATGGTCAATATGGAAAATCAAATCCTCTGATGGTGCAACTGGGTTAGGGTAGGTGATGACCTTAAGAATTTGTGGATCTTGACCTTTCACTACTTGGAAATTAAGCATGGCAGTAGAACTATTGTTAAGCAAATCCCATGCGCGGAAAGTCAATGTGTGTGCTCCCTCTTCCATTTCTGGCATCTTGTAGCTGATGTGACCTTGTTGGTAGCTATTGTTGTTGGCAATGAAATAGTCATTCAATACATAGGTATGTTTAGGATTTCCGTCCACAATCATCAATAGGTCATGACCAATACCAGTACCTACAGTGTTGATACCATTCTCGTCGTAGATGTTGGCATAGAAATGTGGGAATTCGTAGGTGGTACCTCCATCTTGGAACTCGGGCGAGTTGATGTACATGTGGATGTCAGGGCCTATGGTATCTTGAATTTCAACACTGCTACTACCGCCAATGACGAAATCTTCGAAGTGTCCAACACCCTCTTCTTTAGCCTCTGTGTCGTAAGCATAGTAAGTGATACGACCATTGCCGTAATTGTAGCGAATATCTTTAGGTACCATAAACGTAAATTCAAACAAGCCATCAACAACGGTTGTTTGACCTGAGAATAAGGTGTTAGGATAGTCGTTGTAAGTTATTTTTACTTTAAGCGACTCATTTATTTCATCGTTATCACGAGTCGTGATCTCTTGCATCTTATCATAGATGGTGATATCAACTTGACCATTAAACCATGTAGCCGTATCGTGATCAGGTGTCTCAATATATCCTTTGATGGTTTGTACACTGAGTGCATGGAGGGTATCAATATCAGTAATGGTCTTGACTTGATAATCCGTAGGATACTTCAAACGCAAAGCAGGGTCAGCCAATAGCACGTATGCCATCTTGTTGGCATCGCGACCAGTCATATTCTTTGCGACGCGGGTTGCTTCGCCTAATGTCATATGATAGTTGAATGCATCCTTGTGCCCGAATAATGTGTCGCACAGATTATGATTGAAGATTGTGTTCTGCGTTGCATATACGGTACGACATGCAGATAGTGTACCTATGGCACCGCCATTAGGGTTCAGTACTGCTTCTTCACCCGCAGAGGTGATACCTGCATCAAAGTGTGAGAAACTACATGTAGCTAAAAACCAAAATCCTTGATTGATATTCTTCATGTTTTGAATATCCTTCATAGTCATGAACAACTCGTTGGTGATATTGTTGTATCCTCCATGACCCGAATAGTTCATGAAAAGCATGCCATTGTTGAGCAAGTTATCAAATTGATTTTTTGCTAATGGATAACTCTCACCTGCTGCACTCACCTCTTGAGTGTACGCATCGAGGTAAATTTTATTTACAGTAAAGTCGAGGTTTTCTATTCGCATTTTTTCTGCACCTGCTTCAGCCGTTTGTACGTGCAACCCATGATCGCCATCGTCTGCCAAGAAGCAGATTTGAGTTTTCCACTTACCTAACACTTGATTGTCCATATAGGTGCAGATCTTATCCACCACTTGGTTGGCTTCGTCCAATGTCTTTGCAGGCAAGCGACCTACACCGATATTCATTTGGGCACGAATCTCGTTGAATATACCTTTGTTGTCTATACCTGCATTATCCAGCAGGAATCCGCAGTAATCGTCTGTGCCATACGCTTGTGTTTCCACCGTAGAGTTTTTTGCTTGGAAGGTTAACAATTTGTTGTCACCCGAACGAACTAAAATTTTTCGATTATCAAAAGTGCCATCTCCGAGCAATAGCAAACTTTTAGGTTGGGCTGTAACCATACCTTTGGCTTTGTCATACAGCATTTTCATCAACCAACGATAAGCAGTCACGTCTGGTGTTCCTGAAGAAAACTCATTATATACTTGTTCATCAGTTACTACTGCCCATGTTAACTGGTCGATCTCCTCGTGCTTCTGAGCCAAGCGTGTGGCAGGTTCTACAAATTCTTCTGGACAGATAATCACATAATCAATATCTGACAACGCATGCAAGTTCTGATTGGCTACCTTGCCAACGAGCGTAGGTGTTTTCCAACCAGAAG
>CAMEKM010000049.1 GCA_945921355.1 uncultured Bacteroidales bacterium | reverse complement strand
CGCCTCAATTGGTTCGGACAAGAAAAGCGATGCAGATTCGGAGAACTTGGTGGCAGATTCGGTAGTAAGGAAGCCCCCTCCCGACCTCCCCCTCAAAGGGGAGGAGATGCGTTCAACAATTTCAGGATGGCGGTGGAGATAATCGGCTAAACTCTGCGCGACAATCTCGCCCTGAGAGATAAGCCCCCCTCCAACTCCCCCCTGAAGGGTGGAGGGTTGATGTGGAGTATTGATAATAATGTTGGGTATTGATTTTAAGAACGCTTCAATCTTGGGTTGAAGTAGGGGATAATGGGTGCAGCCCAAAATGATGGTATCAATCAGCGGGTCGCGGGTGAGGAGTTCAGTTAAGTACTTTTCTACGAAATAGTTAGCACCATCGCCCAAATGTTCGCCCGACTCAATCAGCGGCACCCACATGGGGCATGCTTGCTGAGTAATCGTGAGGGTGGGGTCTTGCTTCAGCAGCTCGATGACATAGCTCTCGGATGCTACTGTGCCCGGGGTGGCAAGTACGCCGATATGTTTGGTACGCGTGCGTTGTGGCACAACCTCCACTGTTGGGCGAATCACACCCAACACGCGAACTTCATCGGGATTAATATCACGCTGCTGAATCGTTCTGAGTGCCTTGGCACTGGCGGTGTTACAAGCGAGAATGATGAGATTGCAGCCCTGTTGATGCAGGTAATTGACCGCCTGAAGGGTATATTCGTAAATGACATCAAATGAGCGTGTTCCGTATGGCGCACGAGCATTGTCGCCCAAGTAGAGATAATCGTACTGGGGAAGATGTTGGCGAATGTGATTAAGGATGGTCAATCCGCCATAACCGCTGTCGAAAATACCAATCATGTTTGCAATTTTGAATTAAGAATTTTGAATTTTGAATTATTTTCGACGGCAAAGGTACAAAAAATAAATAAAATGCACAAATAATTTGCATAATTCACATATTTTTTGTATCTTTGCGGGCTGAAAGGAGTGTTTGCGTAAACTCCGACAGAGTGTAGAACTAAATAAATTAATACCGATATGAAATTTAATGTATCAAGTAAGGAATTGTTTGCACAATTGCAAGCTGCCAGCCGTGTGATTGCGGCAAAGAATAGTTTACAAATTTTGGAGTGCGTTTTGTTCGACTTAAAAGGTGATCAATTGACCTTAACTGCTTCAGATGGCGAGACCACTCTGCGTACTTCTATGCAAGTAGAAGCTGCTCAAGGCGAGGGCAAAGTGGCTGTGGCTGCTAAGATTTTGTTGGAAACCCTCAAGGAGTTCTCAGAGCAACCATTGACATTCCATATTGATGATCAGAACTTTGGCTTGAATATCACCAGTGCCAATGGTACGTATAGTTTTGTGGGTGCTAATGGTAATGAGTACCCAGAGATGCCAGTAGAGAAGGGCGAAAATACTTTTGAGATTGCTGCTGATGTGCTCTTGGATGCAGTAAATAAGACAATCTTCTGCACCGCAGATGATGAGTTGCGTCCAGTGATGAATGGTATCTATTTCGACTTAAACGAGGAGAAAATTACGCTCGTGGCTACCGATGCTCATCGTTTGGTTCGTTACACCAATGATAGCGTGAAGGGTGCTCAAGCGGTAAGTTTTATCCTGCCTAAGAAACCAGCGCAATTGCTTCGTCAGGTGTTGAAAGGCAGTGATAATGTGTCTGTTAACTTTGGCGCAAAGAACGCTACTTTTACTTTTGGTCAAACAGTGATTGTATGCCGCCAAATCGAGGGACGCTTCCCTAACTACAATGCGGTTATTCCTCAAAACAACCAAAATAAGGTTATCGTTGATCGTCAGACTATTGTGAATGCCTGCAAGCGTGTAGCCGTATTTGCAAACACAGGTACCAGCTTGATTAAGTTGGCTTTGAGCGAGAACCAAATCAAGATTTCAGCACAAGACATTGACTTCTCTACTTCAGCAGAAGAAACCATCGCATGCGACTATACAGGTATGCCTATGGCTATTGGCTTCAAAGCGCCATTCTTGATTGAGATTCTGTCTTCTATCACTTCTCAAGACGTTGTCTTGGCATTGGCTGATCCTGCTCGCGCAGGCTTGATCTTGCCATCTGAGAATGACGAGAATCAAGATTTGTTAATACTATTGATGCCAATGCTCTTGAACGACTAATTTTGTGTTTCTTTTGGCATCGTGCTGGTTGTTATTCGGTCACAATGTTCCGCATTGCTCCATCGGTTCGCCCAGCAATCTGCTCAAAACAAACTACAAAATGTGTGATTAAACTATGAGATTGAAACTTACTCGCCCGTTGGTTTTCTTTGATTTGGAGACTACGGGTTTGAATATAGCTCAAGACAGGATTGTAGAATTGAGTTACTACAAGGTCTTCCCTAACGGCTGTGCCGAGGGGAAGACTTTCCGCGTAAAACCAACGCAGATGATGTTGGGGCAAGAGATCCAGATGCATATCTCGGATGAGGCAACCGCAGTACACGGGATTCACGACGAGGACTTGGTAGATTGCCCAACCTTCAAAGAGATTGCACCAGAACTGGTTAAAGTGCTGGAAGGTAGCGACTTAGCGGGTTATAACTCCAACCACTTTGATGTGCCATTATTGGCGGAGGAACTGTTGCGTGTGGGGCAAAATATCGATTTGAAGCGTATGCGAATGGTAGATGTATTTACCATTTTCCAACGCCAAGAACCTCGCAATTTGGTAGCAGCATACAAGTTCTATTGCGGAAAAGACCTGACGGATGCGCACTCAGCAGATGCCGACACGATGGCAACCTACGAGGTGCTGAAAGCACAATTAGAGCGTTATGAGTTACCCGAAACAGTAGAGGAACTATCCGACTATACAACTGGTAATGTGCGCTTTGCAGATTTTGCAGGACGCATTGCGTATGATGCAGAGGGAAAAGAGATTTTTAACTTTGGCAAATACAAAGGTCAGCGCGTAGCGGATGTGTTTCGTCGCGATCCAGGCTACCACGGCTGGATTCAGCAGGGCGATTTCCCACAATATACCAAAGCGGTATTTATGCGAGTGTATCTCAGCATTCGTAGTTAAACCGTTAAAACCCTTAAAACTTTTGGAACTCTTTTGAACAACGAATTAACCATATTAGGCTGTGGTAGCGCAATGCCCACCTTCCAGAACTCGCCTACAGGGCAGATTGTGGAACTATGCGATAAGTCATTTCTTGTTGACTGCGGAGAAGGAACTCAACTGAAAATGAGGCAGTTGGGTATTAAAACTGCGCGGCTATACACGGTGTTGATTTCGCATTTGCATGGTGACCATTGTTTTGGTTTGATAGGGTTAATATCTACGTTGGGCATGATGGGACGTACACAGCCTTTGCATATTTATGCACATGCTGACTTGGAGAAACTGCTTCGCCCGTTGCTGGATTATCATTGTCAAGACCTTCCGTATGAGGTAGAATTTCACGCCATCAATCCGCGTAAGAAAGAGGTGATATTTGAAGACCGTACACTGACGATCGAGACTATCCCACTGAAACATAAAGTACCAACGTGTGGTTTTCTCTTTACAGAACATCATCGCGACAAAGAGCCTCGCAAACGCTATGCGTATTGTTCGGATACGGCATATCGTGAGCAGATTGTGGAGCAGATTGCAGGAGTAGAGGTGCTATTCCATGAAGCTACTTACACCGAGAAAGATGCAGAGAAGTGCAAGAAGCATACGCACTCTACAGCCAAGCAAGCTGCACAAATTGCAAAGTTAGCAGGTGCAGGGAAGTTGGTAATAGGGCATTTCAGTGCTCGTGAAGATGGCCACCAAGTGTTTTTAAATGAGGCACGCGAAGTGTTCGAAAATACAGTTTTGGCAGTAGAAAAAGAGACGATAGCGTTATAATGGCAAAGAATACGACGAAATATGTGTGTTCGAATTGTGGTGCTCAATCGCCACAAATGATTGGTCGTTGTCCAGTCTGCGGTGAGTGGGGAACATACGAGGAAGAGGTGAGTACCACTATCTCTACCAAAAAGGGTGGAACTTCGCTTCGTCGTGGCGCGCAGGCGCAACGCTTACACGAAATAGATGCTCAAGAGGAGATGCGGATTGATATGCAGTCTTCGGAGCTGAACCGTGTCTTAGGAGGCGGATTGGTACCTGGCAGTTTGGTGCTCTTGGGTGGTGAACCAGGTATAGGAAAATCTACATTAGCCCTGCAAGTACTGATGAAAATGGGGCATCGCAAAACACTTTATGCAAGTGGTGAAGAGAGTGCTAAGCAATTGAAACTCAGAGCAGAACGATTGGCAGGTGATGCTGAGAATCTCTATATCTTGGCGGAGACATCGTTAGAGCGCATATTGGATAGCGTAACCGAAATTCAACCCGAGATAGTGGTGGTGGATAGTATTCAAACGATAGGTACAGAATCCATTGAGGCAAGTATAGGTAGTTTGAGCCAAGTGAAAGAATGTGCTGCGAGAATATTGCAGTATGCCAAAGAGAAGAATGTGCCTTTTATCATCGTGGGGCATATCAACAAGGAGGGCTCGTTAGCAGGACCAAAAGTATTGGAGCATATCGTGGATACGGTGTTGCAATTCGAAGGGGATCAGCATTATGTCTATCGCATCTTGCGAGCACAAAAGAATCGCTTTGGTAGCACGAGCGAGTTGGGCATTTTCGAGATGCAACAAGATGGTTTGCGAGAGGTGCTGAACCCAAGTGAGTTGCTCTTGTCGGGTAACCGCGATGGGTTGTCGGGAGTGGCTATTGCTGCTGCGGTAGAAGGTGTACGTCCTTTGTTGATTGAAGTTCAAGCCCTTGTAGCGAGTGCAGCCTATGGTACGCCACAGAGAAGTAGTACGGGTTTTGACGGCAGGCGACTGAATATGCTTTTGGCTGTGCTGGAGAAAAGAGTGGGCTTTAAGTTGTTGCAGAAGGACGTGTTTGTAAATATTGCAGGCGGATTGCGTGTCAATGATCCAGCAATAGATTTACCCGTTTTGGCTGCTGTGTTATCTTCGAATATGGATATTGCATTGGATGAAAAAATATGCATGACAGGCGAGGTGGGTTTAGCAGGCGAAATACGCCCAGTTAATCGTATAGACCAACGTATTCGAGAAGCGGAGAAGCTTGGTTTTGAGCAGATTATCATCCCTGCTGGACAAAAGTACAACGCGCACAACTTGCGCATACGCGTGGTGGAGGTCAGTCGCGTAGTGGATGCTTTTCGCATTTTAATCAAGAAATAATTTGCATATTTCAAAAAAAAATAGTACCTTTGCGGGCTAAATGTGATTTACAAACAAATGAGTTTAAATGTTGCGATATGAAAAAAGTATTAAGCGTGTTGATGGTCTTGGTATTGACTACTATGTGTGCATTGGCAAAAGATGAATCTAAATCTACTGTGCAACGCATTAGAGTTAATCATAAAGGAATAACATCCGCTTCGTCATGGGAGAAATTGGAATTAGGCATTCAAGTTGGTGTGGGTTTTCATTTTGGAAATGGTAACCCTGCTGATGGCGTAGAACGTAGTTATCAAAACGCATTGCCTAGTTTGGCTGACAATTTCCCAACGATGGAAACATTTGGTGCTATAGCAAGGTATAGTTTTGACTATCGCTGGGCGGTTCAATTACAAGGTATGCGTCAGCGTTTATATTTCAAGGAAATGTCTAGTTCTTACTTTTATAACGCAATGTGGGATATTGATGTTATGGCTGAGTATAACATTTTGCCTTATGGTCTGCGCGCGCATCGTCCTGGGGGAGTTAAAGGGTTACGTATACGTCCTTATTCAATAACTCCTTATGTGGCTATAGGTGTGGGTGTTGCTTTGTCAAATAAGCATGTAACGGTACGTACTGGAGGGGAAAATATTAAAAATTGGACTCCAGAGTCCCTTCGACAAATGTATACGATGATTGATCCTGCAAATGGTAATTTGGCTGCTAGTTTCTATTTGCCTATGGCGGTGGGATTCAAATGGCGTATGGCATATAATTGGCAATTAAAAGCATCTTGTCAATATCATTTGGGAGTAGGTAGAGATCCGTCTGGTGGTACCAAAAATGCAGATGGTACTATTATGACAAATTATGCAGATTTACATAATAAGGCTGTTTGGAATAATTTGGTGTTGAGTGTAGGTGTGGTGTATAGTTTTGGTGAGCATAAGCGAAAGCTGGCTGGCTATTAAAAAAATAAGTGTGCGATTTCAGCAGAATGCTAAGTTGTAAAGTTCGATTTTGTGTACTCGTTTTGATTATTTTGCTCATTCCAGCTGTTAGTTTTGCGGACAATCGCATGTATCATTGCGAGATAGGCGTGCAAGGAGGAATGGGGTATTACGTTGGTGAATTGGCTCCGCATGTATTTCAAAGTGTGAGTGAGGCTTATGGTGCTCAATTCCGATATAAGTTTGACCAACGTTGGGCTTTGCAGGCAAAAATTCAACATCAGCGTACATGTGGCAATTCACTATGGGCTTTCGACGCGAATGCAGAGTATAATTTCTTTCGTTTTGGTAGCCAATCACATGACTATCGCGTAAAGCAAATCACACCGTATATGTCAGTAGGGGTGGGAGCTTGTGCGTATAATGATTGGAAGGTCGGTGTTTATTTGCCAGTCGGTGTCGGCTTGAAGTGGAAATTTGCTGATAGATGGCAGTTGCAAGCTGCTTGGCAACACAATGTGTACGTGTACAATGGTGATGGCTTGGAGGGGCTTCCTAAATATAATAACACGCACGACCTAAACGGTAGCAATATAATGAATAATGATGTAACCTCTACGATAATGTTGGGCATTGTCTTTGAATTTGGAAAAGGAGCAAAGATATGTTCGTTTTGTAGAAATGATTGAAAATTTGATGGGATACAAAGAGCAGATACTACAAGATAGAATACCGCGTCATATTGCCATCATTATGGATGGTAATGGTAGGTGGGCGAAGCGTCAAGGCATGGCGCGCATGTTCGGTCATCGTCAAGGTGTAGAAACGGTGCATCGTATCACTGAGGCTGCGGCTGAACTGGGAATAGAGTACTTGACGTTGTATGCTTTTTCTACAGAGAATTGGAATCGCCCCAAAGAGGAGGTGGATGCGCTGATGGCATTGTTGGTGGATACTATCGCCAAAGAAACGCCTACGTTGATGAAGAATAATATCCGTCTTCAAACCATAGGGGATATTAGTCGTTTGCCCCAAGCAACACATGACAAGTTTGTGGCATGTATCGAACAAACGAACCAAAATACAGGATTAACATTAGTCATAGCATTGAGTTATAGTGCGCGTTGGGAACTTATTCAGGCAGCCCGTCAGATTGCTCAAGCTGTTCAACATAGTAAAATGTTGGTAGAGGATATCAACGAAGAAACGATTTCTGCTCATCTTACTACTCGTGATATGCCAGACCCTGACTTGTTGATTCGTACGAGTGGCGAATTGCGTATTAGTAATTTCTTGTTGTGGCAATTGGCATATGCAGAATTGTATTTTACCGATTGTTTGTGGCCAGAGTTTACAGAGGAGGAATTCTACCATGCAATAGTTGATTATCAACATCGTGAACGTAGATTTGGAAAAACCAGTGAGCAAGTTCGTTAACATATTGTTTATTCTTCTCCTGGCCATCCCGATGGCTGCGCAGGTGGATACATCTGCTGTATATACGGATACAGTGGATGCGCTTACAGTTGTCCCTACGATAGAATATACTATGCAACGCAAAACGTATGAGATTGCGGGTATTTCTGTCACTGGGGCTGATAGTTATGAGGATTTTGTGTTGATAGGTTTTTCTGGCTTAGCAGTTGGGGATAAGATAGAGGTGCCTGGTGACCAAATCACAAAGTCTCTCAAGCGTTTTTGGAAGCAGGGTTTGTTCTCTGATGTGAAATTCAAAGCAACAAAGATTGAGGGTGATAAGATTTGGTTGGAAATTGCATTGAAACAACGTCCACGTGTATCCGACATTGCTTACAATGGCTTGCGTAAGAGCGAAAAAGAAGACATTGAGGTAAAGGTTGGTATTCAAAAAGGTGGGCAGATGACCCCCGATTTGGCTGATCGCGCGAAGAAGATAATCAAAGGGTATTTGGATGAAAAAGGCTTTTATAATGCCGAAATTCAGGTGTTGCAATTCAATGATCAAGACCATCCAGGGTATGTGAAAGTCGCTATCAATATAGATAAAAAAGACAAAATTCGTGTTGGGCATCTTTATATTACTGGTAATGAGGCATTGTCGCATAACAAAATCAACCAGGTAATGAAGAAAACCAATGATAATCACATTATCAATCTCTTTCAAACCAAGAAGTTTGTCGCCAAAGAGTTTGAGAATGACAAGAAACTGGTAATAGAGAAATATAATGAAATTGGTTATCGCGATGCTGTCATCCTAGCCGATAGCGTGGTGCCTTCTAAGGAGGATTCTACTCGAGTAGATGTTTATATGACTATAGATGAGGGTAATAAGTATTTCTTCCGTGATATTACATGGGTTGGAAATACCGTCTATCCTTATGAATATCTCAACGCAGTGTTGGGTATCAAGAAAGGAGATACCTACAACCTCAAGGAACTGAACAAGCGATTGAACGAGGATGATGATGCTGTGGCTAAGTTATATACTGACCAAGGTTATCTGTTCTTCAGCGTTGACCCTGTGGAAGTGCATATCGATAATGACTCAATTGACTTTGAGATGCGTATGTATGAGGGTAAGCCAGCGACGATTAATGAGATAAATATAGTAGGTAACACGCGCGTGTACGAGCACGTAGTGCGTCGTGAACTATATACTAAGCCAGGTCAACTCTACAGTCAATCCGACATCATGCGCTCACTTCGTGAGTTGGCGCAAATGGGTCACTTCGATCAGGAAAAACTCGTGCCTGATATTCAGCCTAACCCAGAAGATGGTACGGTAGATATTACCTATCAACTGGAGACCAAGTCAAGCGACCAAATTGAGTTCTCACTCGGTTGGGGTGCTACTGGTCTTGTTGGTACGTTGGGTTTGAAATTTACCAACTTCGCCATTCAGAACCTCTTTAATCCAAAGAGCTATCGCATCGTGCCACAAGGTGAAGGACAAACGTTCAGTATCAATGCCCGCACCAATGGTGTATATTACACATCTGCTTCGATTTCATTCCTTGAACCATGGCTTGGCGGAAAACGACCTAACTCGTTGAGTGCTAATATCTTCTTTGCATCGCAAACGGGATATTCCGACCGCTTTTACAAGGCATACGAGAATTTGTATAATAACTATTACTATAACTATAATTACTACGGTCAATCTGATTACTATCAACAATTACAAGAGTCGGAGGCTGACCCAGACAAGTACTTGCGTACTTTCGGTGTGAGTATAGGTTATGGTAAGCGACTCAGTTGGCCCGACGATTATTTTTCGTTCTACGGAGAGTTGAGTTATCAACTATATATGCTCAAAGATTGGCCATATATGATCCTTACCGATGGTAATAGCCATAACTTTGCACTCAATTTGCAACTTTCACGCTCCAGTATTGATAACCCAATCTATACGCGTCGTGGTTCGCAATTTACTATCGGTCTGAAGATTACACCGCCTTATTCACTCATCAAGGGGACAACAGATGCGCAATATGCACAAATGACTACCTCTGAGAAATACAATCTGTTGGAGTATCACAAGTGGCGTTTCTCTGGTAAAGTGTTTACTCCGCTAACTCCAGATTCGAAATTAATCTTGATGACGCGGGCAGAATTTGGCTATCTTGGGCATTACAACAAGAATGCTAAATCCCCATTCGAAACCTTCTATATGGGTGGTGATGGTATGTCTAGTTACTCAAGTTATTCTACGGAATATATCTCCATGCGTGGTTACCAATCGGGCTCACTCACGCCGTATGATCCTGCGGTGGGACGTAATATGGGATATGTGTACAATAAGTTTACCATGGAGCTTCGTTATCCTATCTCCCTTGAGCAAAATGCTACTATTTGGGCATTGGCATTCGTAGAAGCGGGTAACTGTTTCGCGGATATCAAGGATTATAATCCATTCAATCTCAAGCGCTCTGCAGGTGTGGGTGTACGCCTATTCTTGCCTATGTTCGGACTTATGGGTATTGACTGGGGTTGGGGATTCGACCCTATCAATGGTTCTAAACAATATAGTGGCTCACAATTCCACTTTGTACTGGGACAAGAATTATAATATATATAAATAAGGTGTAATATGAAACGATATATTTTAATCGCCATTATGGCATTCATCGGGTGGGGAACTACTACTACTTTGTTCGGACAAAAGTTTTCAGTAGCATATGTTGATATGCAATACATTTTGAAGAATCTGCCTATGTATGAGACTGCTAATGAGCAACTTAATATGATTTCCAAACGTTGGCAAAAGGAGATAGATGCTTTGCAACAAGAACTACAGATCCTGACGACCAACTATCAAACCGAGCAGATTTTCCTCTCCGCTGAGATGAAACAGCGTCGCGAAGACGAAATCCTGCAAAAGGAACAGCAATTACTGGAACTCAAACGCACATATTTTGGACAAGATGGCGAGTGGTATAAAAAACGCGAGTCGCTTCTCAAACCTATTCAAGATGAGATATATACTGCTATTCAGGACATTGCAAATGAGAAACGTTATGACGTCGTCAAAGATCGTTCTGCAGAACCAAGCCTCATCTATATGTCAAGCAAATTGGATATTTCTGACCAAGTGTTGGAGAAATTAGGCGCAAAATAACTGTTCGCACCGCACAATAACCGCACTATTACCGCACAATAACCGCACAATTCGTATGCCCGTGTCATACTCGTAGTATAGAAATAATAACATTAAAAAGATAAAAGAACAATGAAAAAAATCATTCTTATGCTTGCTTTGGCATTGCCTATCCTTGCAAGCGCACAAAAAATTGGACACGTTAACTCACAAGAGATTATGGCTTTGATGCCTGAAACCAAACAAGCAGGTGCCAAATTAGACTCTTTGCAATCTTCTTATGAACTTCAACTTGCAAATATGCAAGAAGAGTTTAACAAAAAACTTACCGAGTTCCAGCAACAACAAGCTACCATGACTGCTGGTGTTCGTGAGTTCCGTCAACAAGAGTTAGCTGAAATGGAGCAACGTATGCAAATGTTCTATCAAACCATTCAACAAGATTTGCAAGCTAAGCAAGTTGAGTATCTACAACCTGTTCGTGCTAAATTATTGGAGGCAATCAACAAAGTGGGTGCCGCTCAAAGTTGCACTTACGTGATGGATCAAACTGCGATGCTATACATTGCACCTGATGCACTTGACTTGACATCTGCTGTCAAAGCAGAATTAGGCATCAAATAATGGCTGACGGCTATCTTGAATCTCACTATGCTGAATACGAACAACGTAAAGCAGCATGGCTCAAAAAAAAGA